>CACKXV010000001.1 GCA_902604225.1 uncultured Pelagibacteraceae bacterium
GATTTGAAGATCTTGCTAATGCGATGACATCAGAAATGGGAGCTCCTCATAGAATGGCTCGAGATGCACAGGCAGATGCTGCTATAGGACATTTAGACGGTTTTATTGATGCGTTAAAGAAGCATGAAGAAAAAATTGTTCTTTCCAATTCGGATGTACTTTTAAAAGAGCCAATAGGAGTTTGTGGTTTAATTACTCCTTGGAACTGGCCCATTAATCAAATAACATTGAAGGTTCTTCCTGTTATTGCTACAGGATGCACTTGTATCTTAAAGCCATCTGAGCATACACCTTTATCAGCGATGGTTTACGCTGAAATTCTTGATGAGGCTGGAGTTCCTGATGGCGTATTTAATTTAGTACATGGAGATGGAGAAGGAGTAGGAGTATCGATGTCTCGGCATCCAGATATAGAAATGATGTCATTTACTGGTTCAAAAAGAGGAGGTAAGTCAGTTACCATTGAATCTGCTGAAACTGTAAAAAAAGTAACTTTAGAATTAGGTGGTAAATCGCCTAATATTGTATTTGCAGATTGTGACTTAGAAGAAAAAGTAAAAGATTCAGTAAATGAATGTATGTTTAATACCGGACAATCTTGTGATGCTCCTACAAGGTTACTGGTAGAAAAAAAATGCTACAATGAAGTAATTGATATTGCAAAAAAAACTGCTGAAGAAATTAATGTAGGTGATCCGACACTAGATGGTGACCATCTAGGACCACTTTTTGATAAAATTCAATTTGATCGGGTTCAAAATATGATTCAAGTTGGTATTGATGAAGGAGCAAAACTATTAGTAGGTGGACTTGGAAAGCCCGATGGCCATGAAAAAGGGTGGTTTGTAAAACCAACAATTTTTTCTGACGTAAATAATAATATGAGAGTTGCCCAAGAGGAAATATTTGGTCCGGTATTAGTTATAATTCCTTTTAATGACGAGGATGAGGCAATCAGAATAGCAAATGATACCCCTTATGGTCTTGCTGCTTATTTGCAAACGGGAGATAAAGAAAGAGCAGAAAGGGTCTCAAGGCAATTAAGAGCAGGCGGTATTCATGTTAATGGTGGTGGTTATAATTATGGTTCACCTTTTGGAGGATATAAAGAATCTGGTAATGGCCGAGAAGGTGGAGACATGGGGCTTGAAGATTACCTTGAAACTAAAGCACTTCACATTGCCTAAGAAATAATAAAAATTTTATGATATGCCAAGGTTGCTTTGGAGCCCATCTAAGGAAAGAGTAAAAAAAACAAACCTATATAATTATTTTATTTTTTTAGAAGAAAAAAATAAAATTCAATTAAGTTTTGATTATAGTAAAATCTGGTCCTGGAGCATTAATCATCCTGTTGAATTTTGGTTAAGCTTAATAGATTATTTAGGTATAAAGTACAAAGGAAGCTCCAGCCCAGTTATTGAAAAGAATAAGTTTATATACAATCAAGAATTTTTTAAAAATATTAAAGTTAATTATGCAGAAAATATTTTATCTAATCTTAATTCATGCCCAATTACTTTTATCAATGAACTTGGTTTTAAGAAAAGCTATTATAAGGAAGATTTAGTATCAAAAACGTCAATATTAGCTAACTATTTTAGATCAATTGGGGTTAAAAAAGGAGACCGGATTGCGGCTATTGCGGTAAACAGTGCTGAGACACTAATTGCATTTTTAGCAGTGAACTCTATCGGGGCGATTTGGTCATCTTGTTCACCAGATTTTGGCGAGGCAGCTATTTTAGATCGTTTTAAACAAATAAAACCAAAAGTATTATTATATTCTAAAATTTATTTATATGGGGGAAAACAATTTGATATTGAAAAGAAAATAAAAAATATAATTAATAATATCAAAACACTCGAACATACCATTTGTATTAATTATCCAGACAAGAAACTGGATAAAGTAATAGATGAAATAAGTCTAAATTCAATTTTTCAAAAAGAAACTTATCAAGAAAAAATTATTTTTGAAGAAAACTCATTTAATGACCCAATGTATATTCTTTATTCTAGTGGAACAACTGGTAAACCTAAATGCATAGTTCATAATACTGGTGGACCACTTTTACAACATACAAAGGAGCAGCAGCTTCACTGTGATCTTAAAATAGGTGACAAATTATTTTATTATACAACCTGTGGATGGATGATGTGGAATTGGCTTATTACAGGTTTAGCGTCAGGAGTTTCATTAGTGCTTTATGATGGATCCCCATTTTATCCAGAGAAAGAAACCCTTTTTAAAATTGCTGAAGAAGAAGAAATAACGTGCTTTGGAACAAGTGCAAAATTTATTGATGCTTTAAGAAATGATAAGGTAAATATTCTAGAAAAATATAATTTAGGTAAACTTCAATCAATATTAAGCACAGGGTCACCACTTATAAGTGAGAGTTTTGATTATGTTTACCAATTCATTAAAAAAGATATACATCTGGCATCCATTAGTGGAGGGACAGACATTGTTTCTTGCTTTGTTGGAGGCAATCCAATGTTACCAGTTTACTCTGGTGAAATACAAAGTAAGTGTCTTGGGGTAGATGTAGATGTCTTTGATGAAAAAGGTCAGGGTACACTTCAAAAAGGTGAGCTGGTATGTAAATCACCGCTTCCATCTATGCCGATTGGATTTTGGGATGACTTAAATAAAGAGAAATATATTAAATCATACTTTTCAAAATTTAAGAATGTATGGACACAAGGTGATTACGCTAAAATATCGCAAAATAATGGAATAGTCATTTATGGACGGTCAGACTCAACATTAAATCCTGGTGGAATTAGAATTGGGACTGCCGAAATATATAGGTCTGTCGAGCAAATAGATGAAATTGTTGAGTCTATTGTAGTGGGTCAGTCTTGGAATAATGACACAAGAATTATTTTATTTGTGAAACTTCAAAAGGATATTGAACTTGATCAAGTTATTATTGATAGAATTAAATATAATATTAGATATTCTAATTCTATAAGACATGTTCCCGCAAAAATTATTAAAGTAAGTGATATACCTAGAACAAGAAGTGGTAAAATAGCAGAAATTACTGTGAGAGATATAATCAATGGCATGAAAATAAAGAATTTAGAGGCTTTAGCCAATCCTGCTTGTTTATCGGAATATGAAAACATTGAAGAATTAAAAAATTAGTTTTATATTTTTTTATGGATTTTAATTATGACCCAAAAGAAATAAGGTTTTCTATTGGAGATGAGCAATATAGGCTTCATCCTTTATGGATGAGAGAACGGTCATTAGAAGAAGGAGCAGTCGATCAAAATTCACTACAACGACTATATGACCCAGAGAAAATCATTGAGGGTTTAGAAATCAAAGAAGTAAATAAGTTAGACGAAGATAAACTTTTAATTAAATTCTCAGATAATCATGTAGCTAAGTATTGCATAAAAAACTTAATTAAAGAAATAAAGAGAGCCAAAGGACTTCCTGATAAAGTTTTTTGGAATAAAGACAGTATCTCACTTAGAAAGTTTAAATTTGATTATAATACAAATGAAAATAAACAAATTTATGAGATATTAGAATATTATCATAAATACGGATTTGCAATTGTCAGCAAACTCAAACCCGAAGATGGTGAGATTATAAATTTTGCAGAAAAAATTGGATATATAAGAGAAACTAATTTTGGAAAATTGTTCAATGTTAAGTCTCAAAAACAACCGAACGATTTAGCATATACTTCCATTGAATTAGAGTCCCATACTGATAATCCATATCGAAAACCAGTACCTTCTATTCAATTTCTTTTTTGTATTCATAATAGTTGCCAAGGAGGCGACTCAACAATTGTTGATGGGTTTAAGGTTGCAGAAGACTTAAAAAATGAAAATCCAAATGCGTTTAACACTCTTACGAATACTCTTATCAATTTTAAATTTAAAGACAAAGATGCTATACTGGAAAAAACAGGTAAGATCATAAAGTTAAGTGAACGAGGAGAGATAAAGCAAATAAAGTATAGTAACAGACTGGATTTTGTTTTTTATCAAGACCCTAAAAAGCTTGATGAATTTTATGCGTCAAAAAGAGTGATGCACAAAATGATAAATTCTTCTAAATATATATTTAAGTTTCGCTTAGAACCAGGAGATTTAATTATTATGAATAATTATCGAACACTTCACGGCAGAACAAGTTATAATACAGCTGAAGGCAATAGATGGCTGCAGGGATTATATATAGACCATGACTCCGCAAAAAGTAAGTTTAAATTATTATCAGAGGAAATATAAATGGAAAAAGTAAAATTTACTCAGATGAAAGATGGCACAAAAGAAGATTATGATCTTTTAAGCAAGTATGAGGAAAAGTTTTCAAAAGATCTTCCTGATAGAATATTAGACGCTTTGAGAAATTTAGATAGTTCAGTTGATGGTTATCAGGTAACAAGGTTAGAGCATTCACTTCAATCAGCAACTCGGGCTGAAAAAGATGGCGCTGATGAAGAAATGGTGGTGGCAACTCTTTTACATGATATTGGAGATAATCTTGCCCCATATAATCATAGTCAACTTGTTGCCTCAGTTTTAAGGCCCTATGTCTCTGAAAAAGTATATTGGATTATGCTTCATCACGGGATTTTTCAAGAATATTACTATGCTCATCACATAGGGAGGGATCGACATGCTAGAGAAAAATTCAAAGATCATCCTTACTATCAAGATGCAGTGGATTTTTGTGAAAAGTGGGATCAAAAGTCATTTGATCCAGATTATGAATCCTATTCTCTTGAATACTTTGAACCAAAAGTAAGGAAGCTTTTTTCTAAGGAGCCAAATTTTTAAGCAATCTTTCTCACAATAACATTCCCCACAGAATAACCTGCCCCAAAAGAGCAAATAATTGCAAGATCATCTTTTTTTAGTGAGTTGCTATATTTATGAAAAGCAATTATTGAACCTGCAGAACTTGTGTTCGCATATTCATCAAGAACGACGGGAGCTAGATCTCTAGAAGCCTCTTTGCCAAGTACATATTTAGAAATAAGAACATTCATATTTTCATTTGCTTGATGCAAATACATTCCCTTTAAATCTTCGGCGGAAAGTCTATTTTCTTCTAAATGATCCTTTATTAAATTAGAAACTTTAGGGATGACTTCTTTGAATACTTTTCTTCCATTTTGATGGAACAGTTTATCTGACTTACCGATCCCTTCAGGAGAAGAATTATTCAGAAATCCATAATTATTTCTTATATTATTAGAAAACTCTGTAAGGAGCTTTGTTCCAAGTATTTCATAAGAATTGTTTTTATGAATTTCACCATTCATTCTCTCTAAAACTACAGCTGTTGCAACGTCACCAAATATAAAATGACAATCCCTATCTTTGAAATTTAAATGACCTGTACAAATTTCTGGGTTGACCATTAAGGCTGATGTAATACTCCCACTTTTTATCATGTCAAAAATGGCCTGAATTCCAAAAGTAGCTGAGGAACAGGCAACATTCATGTCAAACGCAAATCCCTCTATGCCTAATTCATTTTGGATTTCAATAGCTATAGCAGGGTAGGCACGTTCTAAATTTGAGCACGCAACAATTACAGCATTTATATCTTTAATATCGACTTGGGAATTTTTTATAGCTTCTTTTGCTGCAATTACTCCCATTTCCGCAAGGTTAGATATTTGATCTTCAGATCTTTCAATAAGTCTCGGACGCATAAAGGATGTATCCAAAATACCTGATTTATTTTGAACATATCTAGATTTTACACCTGATGCTTTTTCAATAAACTCTGAGCTAGATTTTTCAAGCGGCTCTAAACTTCCATTATTTATATCGCTAGAGTTTGATAAATTATATTCATCCACATACTTATTGTACGAGTCAACCAATTCTTCATTAGAAATTTTTTCCTTGGGTGTGTATAGTCCAGTTCCCGAGATTTGTACTTTAAACATCATAATAAGTATACTTAATGGAAACAGATTATGACAATTAACTTTTTTAACTGATTATTACAAGGTGTAACTGACCCCATAATGAGGCCAGTTAAATATCATTATATTCCTGGAATATAAGGAACACCATCGCCCTTAATTGTCTCATTTATGCTTTGTAACGTAGTACAAGCAGAAATCATGAAACTAAAAGCTAAAACTGTAAGAGTAGTACGCATGCTTATTCTCCTGTTAATTCATAGATACTATATTTATTTCAATGCCAAATACAATTAATATATCAATAAATATGAGATTCTTCGTCTATGTCATTGGAACGAAATACCCAAAAGTACGAACATATGTAGGCTGGAGTAATGATATTAAAAAAAGACTTAAAGCACATAATGAATCTAAAGGAGCAAAGTTTACAAGAGGATCTAAATGGAAATTGTTATATCAAGAAGAGCTATTCTCTAAATCAGAAGCAATGAAAAGAGAGGCACAATTAAAAAAAGATAGACAATTAAGATCTCAGCTAAGAAATAAATTAATTTGAAATGCCATAATTGCTTCTTCCTTTTTTTCTTAGTCCGTATGGACCGGCAATATAAATGGTGACTGGTTTGATTCCAGGCTCTAAGTCAACTCTGTGTAGATTATCAGCACTTCTAAATCCAACATAGAATTTTCCCCTCCAGGTTTTATTCTTATTTATATCTGTTTCCCAGTACCCTCCACTAACAATAATTGTTATATATGGAAAAGGATGATTATGAAGACCTACACCGTGATCATCATCTAGAATATGATGTATTAATATATTAAAAGGAAACCAACGGGGTCTCTTTCTGAATAAGAGATAATATCTTGCTGTCCAAGGCTTTGCCAAGCAATATTCAGGATGTGATGGACCTCTATCCATAACAACCTTTTTCCTACCTAATTTTTCTAGTATCTTAAGTAAAAGCATGTTACTTGAAATAATAATATAGATGCGTCCATAGCTCAACTGGATAGAGCATCAGACTTCGGATCTGAGGGTTGAGGGTTCGAATCCTTCTGGGCGCACCAAGTAAATATGAAGATATACAAACCATTTGGACCTACAATCGGAAAAACAAAACTGACTTTAAGTGCAGTTGATCGCCTTAATAAATTTTCTGAACAGGTGTCTAACAATAAAAGACTTTCAAAAAGATACGATTATGACCACAGATTAGTAGGAAGTATGAAGCAGCAATTTAGGATACCCTCAAAAATCTTAAAAATTGGGATTGAAAAACAAATTATTAAATCTGTAAAAGATTATTACGATAAAACACTTAATATTAAAGTAAAAAAAATAAGGATTGAAAAGGCATGGATCGTAAGTCAATTTGCCGGAGACTTTAATCCACCTCATTTACATAGAGGTAACATTAGTGGAGTAGGGTATTTAAAGATACCGAGTTCAATTAAACGTAATAAAGAAAAAGATTTAGCTGGTTTAATTTCTTTTTTTGACGGTCGAGTGTCTCTTCCAAGAAATAGCCCACCGCTCGTGAAACACAGAGAGACTTTTAAACCCAGAGTGGGAGATTTATACATATTTCCATCATTTCTAATGCATGACGTTCACCCTTTTAGAGGAGATGGCGAAAGAAGGTGCTTTTCATTTAATGCATTTGTTGATGCATAAATCTTAATCAAGCAACAAATTTTTTTTTAAAATATTTTCAATCGATTTTTTTGAAATAGAACCTTTTCTTAAAAGCCTTATTTTGTTTTTACTCACTTCAACTAGAGTTGATTCTGCAAAGCTCATTCTGTCGCGACTGCTTATCGCATGCGTAACATCATCACTATCAAGTAGACTAAGTTGATTGATATTGTTACTATTTTTTTCTTGATGGATATTCGCGCTGGTAGTTGCGAGTGGCTTGTTAATGATCTTAAGTAAGTTCATAACAACTTTATTTTTTGGAATACGAATACCAATTTTTGCAAGCCTTTTATCACCGTTATAGATATTACGATTTTTTTTTCTAAGAATTAGCGTAAGGGGTCCAGGCCAGTAATGTGCCGCTAAGAACTCCTCAATATCACTAAAATGTGCATATTTTTTTGCCTCGTTTATGGACTTTACAAATAAAATAAGTGGATAGGTTTTTGGTCTTTTCTTAATTTTGAAAATATTTTCAACCCCTATTTCATTCGTTGCATCTGCTGCAATACCATAAACGGTGTCTGTTGGTATAATTATTGTTTTACCATTCAGTAGACTTCTAGCAGCTAATTTAATAGAGTTTATGTTGGCTTTAAAAACTTTTTTTGAATTCATCTATGACACAAACTTTTGTATATTTTGACGACTGTTTTAAAGATCACGTACAATCTTTGGATTATCCAGAGTGTTCCGATCGTGTTAAAAATATCATTGAACTAATAAATAAAGAAGAGTTTAAAAATATAATAATTAAACAGCCTAATAAAATAGAGCAATCACTTATTTATGCTGCCCATGAAGAGAAATTTGTAAGGGAAACTCTAGCAAGATTTCCATCTGATGATCAAATAGTTTTTTTAGACCAAGAAACTCCAGTATCAAAAGGGTCTCTGGATGCAACCTTAAAAGCTGCTGGAGCAGGAATAGATGCTGTAGATGCTATAATGAGTAAGAACAGTCAAAATGCCTTTTGCATTGTCAGGCCACCTGGCCATCATGCATGTTATGATCGATCAATGGGTTTTTGTGTTTTTAATAATGTTGCAATTGCTGCACATTATTTAATTAACAAGTATAAGTTTAAAAATATTGCTATTATTGATTTTGATGTTCACCATGGAAATGGTACTCAAGATATATTCTATAATAATTCAAAAGTTACCTATTACTCAACGCATCAGTATCCACTATATCCTGGCACAGGTGATGTAAATGAAATAGGATTAGGCAATATCGTTAATGTTCCACTGACATCTGGAACAAATTCAGATAAGTTTCAGAAAATATTTAATGAAAGAATTGTTAAAAAATTAGAAGAGCAAAGACCAGATTTTGTTCTAATTTCTGCTGGGTTTGATGCACATACAAAAGATCCTCTTGCCTCGTTGGATCTTGTTGAAAATGATTTTAGGCTAATTACTAGCAAGTTAAGACAAATTGCCAATAAATATTGTAGTGGAAAAATAATATCGATGCTTGAAGGAGGTTATGATATAAAAGCTCTAGAAAATTCAATGATTATGCATCTAAGTGAGCTTCAAAAATGAGTAAAATTCCAGAGGAAATAAATAAACTATCTTTTGAAAAAGCAATGGAAGAACTATCTGAAATTGTAGAAAATCTCGAAAGTGGCAATATAGATTTAGAAAAATCTATTGAGTATTATACCAGAGGATCACATCTTAAATCTCATTGTCAAAAAAAATTAGATGAGGCAGTACTTAAGCTTGACGAAATTAAAGTATTACCTGATGGAAAAATTTCAAAAAAAAAGTGAATGAGGCATCAGACTATTAAACAAGATTTGAGAAATTTTAGTAAAGAATTTAATCCATTTCTAAAAAATAAATTTATTTTAGATAATAATACCTTAAACCAATCAATAATATATTCGATAAATTCTGGCGGTAAAAGATTCAGGCCATATCTAGTTTATGTATTTGGCAAAGAATTTCAATTACCAAAAAATGTAATTTTTAATTTAGGCTCAGCTATTGAAATGTTACACAATTATTCATTGGTGCATGATGATTTACCATCTATGGACAATGATAAATTTAGAAGGGGGAAGAAAACAACTCATTACAAGTATAATGAATTTACAGCTGTTCTTGCTGGCTGCGGACTTCTGACAAAATCCTATTTAACAATAGCCAGTAATAAATTTAATTTAAGCGAAGATAAAAAAATTAAATTGATACAGCTATTGAGTGAATTTTCAGGAGAAAAAGGTTTATTACTAGGGCAATATATTGATTTGAGCTCTTCAAATACAAAATTAGAGGAAAGAATTGTACTTAATCAACTGAAAACAGGTATGTTAATGTCATTCTGCTGTCAGTCAGTGGCAATATGTGCTGGAAAGAGTAAAAAAATTGAAAAATCTCTAGCCGATATAGGAATGTATATCGGTGAAATCTTTCAAATAAATGATGATTTTGAGGACTTTCCAGATATGCCAGCAAAAAATAAAAAGTTTCTTAAGAATTACAAATTAAAACTTTCTGAAAAAATTTTTTCAACTTTCAAAAAAATACATCTTAAAAATAAGAGACCTTATTTACTGATTGAATTTTTATTAGATCTTAAAGTTTAACCACACTGAGCTTTGTTACGCATGATGTGATCGGCTAATACACACGCTGTCATTGCTTCAGCAATAGGAACTGCTCTTAAACCCACGCATGGATCGTGCCTTCCTTTTGTGGATATGGTTGTATTTTTTAATTTATTATTAATTGTCTTTTTTGTTTTTAAGATTGAAGATGTTGGTTTCACTGCAATACTTATGTTAATGTCTTGACCGCTTGAAATACCTCCTAAAATCCCTCCAGAATTATTCGACGAGAAGGAAATTTTTTTATTTTTAACTCTTATTTCGTCTGAATTTTCATCACCAGAAATTTCAATTGCTTCATTTCCTAAACCAATCTCAACTCCTTTGACTGCGTTGATGCTCATCATTGCAGATGCTAATTCAGCATCTAATTTGCCATATATAGGCTCACCAAGTCCTGAAGGAACATTCTTTGCATTTACGAGTATTTTTGCACCTAAAGATGTTCCGTTTTTACGCGTCAGATCAAGATACTCTTCCCATGTTGATATGATCTTTTTGTCAGGACAAAAGAAACTATTTTTACTAACTTCATTCCAGTTGAAATGTCTCGGGTTTATGCTCATCTTACCAATTTGGGTCACTGCCCCTTGTATCAATATCTTTTTTTTTGAAATATGGTCAATAACCTTTCTGGCTACAGCTCCTGCTGCGACACGACTAGCCGTTTCTCGAGCAGATGAGCGACCACCTCCACGATAGTCCCTTATTCCATATTTAAGAAAGTAAGTAATGTCTGCATGGCCAGGTCTAAATTTATTCCTTATTTCAGAATAATCTTTCGATTTTTGATCCTTGTTCCAAATTAGGAGCAAAATCGGCGTACCAGTTGTTTTGCCTTCAAAAACTCCAGAGAGAATAGAAACCTCATCATCTTCTTTTCTCTGAGTTACAAAACGAGAAGTTCCAGGTTTTCTCATATCTAAATATTTTTGGATATCCTTCTCATTAAGAGGAATCATTGGAGGGCATCCATCTACAACACAGCCTATAGCTGCACCATGGGACTCCCCCCAAGTGGTAAAACGAAACAATTTGCCAAATGTATTATGTGACATGGTTTACTTTTCTCTTATTGCCAAGTTATCTACTAAACTTGTAAGATACACCTTATATCTATTATCTTCAAATTTATTAATACTAGACTTTGCTTTTTCATTATATTTGAGCAGAAAATCAATTGACTTTTGATACACACCAGTTTTTTTCATTAATTTTAACAAAACAGCAAGATCTTTCTTATTTCTTTTTTTCTTAAGAAATAGTTTTGCAATAATTACTTTTGATTTCTGGTCAGAGTCTTTAAAGCATCGGATCACAGGATATGTAACTTTTCCTTCATAAAAATCCTTCCCAATTGATTTACCCATTTTATTTGAATGTCCAAAATAATCTAAAATATCATCTGATAACTGGAACGACATTCCAAAATAATATCCAAAGTCATTAAATATTTTTTGAATTTTTTTATTTTGATGTGTAATTATGGTTGGAAGAAAACAAGACACTCTAAATAGCTCTGCAGTTTTAGCATTAATAATTGCTAAGTATTTTTTCTCACTCAATTTTATATTTTGAGCATTGCCAACATCTTGTATTTGACCTCTCGCTAGTATGAGCGAGGTTTGTGATAAGATTTCAAGGAGCTTAAGTGATTTATTTTTGACCATGAGTTTAAATGCTTTACTTAAAAGATAGTCTCCAACAAGTACACTAACTTTATTGCCCCAAATTTCGTTAGCACTTTTTTTACCTCTTCGGATTTTTCCAGTATCTATAACGTCATCGTGCAATAAAGTTGCGTTATGGATAAATTCAATGCATACCGCTAGTGTCACATCAGCACTACCCCTATATTTAAGCATTCTGGCGATAATAAGTGTTAGGAGTGGTCGAATTTTCTTTCCGTCCGAATTGAGCAAGTGCCCTGCAGATGAAGTTATGAGTTTTTCCTCATCCTTTATATTATCTTTGATTTCCTTATTAACTCTTTTCAAAGAAGACTTTAAGGTTTTCGAAAGGGTATTAATAGGATGACTCATTTAATAAACTAATGTTTTTGTTTTATATTTTGGTGTAGTTATAATATAGTCTCGTATTATTAAAAGTTATAGATTTCTGGCAAATAATTTCAAATATGAGCATCTTTTCAACTAAAACTCGCATTAATATTGTTGGCTTAAGAGGAGTAATAGGT
The DNA here is from genome assembly GCA_902604225.1 of uncultured Pelagibacteraceae bacterium. Taxonomy (GTDB): domain Bacteria; phylum Pseudomonadota; class Alphaproteobacteria; order Pelagibacterales; family AG-422-B15; genus CACNXQ01. Next base: position 12,440 of record CACKXV010000001.1, read on the forward strand.
GACCTTGGTAGGTTCCAAAAAGGACTAACCCTTGAAAATTGTTCAAACATACTTGATAAAACTTTTACTTACAAAAAACCAAACGTTGTTGTTATCAAAATTAATTCTCCTGGAGGGTCTCCAGTTCAGTCAGAGTTGATTTATGATAGAATTAAAACTCTTTCAAACAAAAATAAAGTAAAAGTGATTACCATAGCCGAGGATGTCGCCGCTTCAGGAGGCTACATGCTAATGTGCGCAGGTGATATTCTCTTGGCAAATAAAAGTTCTATTGTTGGGTCAATAGGAGTAATTAGTGCATCTTTTGGATTTAAAAAACTTATTGATAAAGTTGGTATTAAAAGAAGAGTTTTTACTAAGGGAGATCGTAAATCATTTTTAGATCCTTTTGAGGAAGTATCAAAAAAAGATGTATCAAAATTAATAAAGGTTCAAGATAGTATTTTTGAAAATTTCAAAGACTTGGTCCTAAAGAGCAGAAAAAAGAAGATAAAACCTGCTCAAGTTTTCAATGGTGAATTCTGGACAGGAGAACAAGGAAAAAATATTGGATTAGTCGACTCAAATGAAAATCTGAATACCTATCTTGAAAAACACTATGGTAAGAACATAAAAATAAGGCATATTGAAGAAAAAAAATCATTTATAAAAAATTTATTCAGTAGCAGATCTGGTTCCAATGATCTAATTGATCAGATTATTCAATCAATTAAGGAAAACTCTTTTTGGAGCCGTTATGGTCTCTAAAAATATGGAAGACCTTGTTTCTCTTTGTAAAAGACGAGGCTTTATATTCCAATCAAATGAGATTTACGGAGGACTTCAGGGAGTTTATGATTACGGTCCACTTGGTGTCGAATTAAAAAATAATCTTAAATTGTCCTGGTGGAAATCAATGATTTATGAAAGGGATGATGTTGAGGGCTTGGATGCATCTATCCTTACAGGAAAGCAAGTTCTTAAACATTCTGGACACGAAGATACATTTTCTGATCCACTGGTCGATTGTAAAAGTTGCAATCATAGATTTAGAGCTGACCAACATAATGATAATAAATGTCCTCAGTGCGGTTCAACAGATTTAACTGATCCGAGGCCTTTCAATTTGATGTTTAAAACTGCAGTTGGACCAGTTGATGATGGCAGTAACTATGCATATTTACGACCTGAAACTGCACAACAGATATTCACTAATTTCAAAAATATTTTAGATTCTACGAATAAAGTAGTACCTTTTGGTATTGCACAGATAGGCAAAGCATTCAGAAACGAAGTGACTCCTGGAAAATTTATTTTTAGAGTTCGAGAGTTTGAGCAAATGGAGCTTGAATTTTTTGTTGAACCTGGAAAAGATGAAACGTGGCATGATTACTGGGTTGCTCAAAGGTACGATTGGTGGGTTCATCAGGGAATCGATCCAAATAATCTAAAAAAACTTAATGTAGAAAATAGCGATTTATCTCATTACTCAAAAGCAACAGTTGATTTGATGTATGAATTCCCTCACGGTTTAGAAGAATTAGAGGGAATAGCCAATAGAACAGATTTTGATTTAGGCTCACATACAAAAAATCAGAGCGAATTTAAAATTTCTGCAGAAGTTATGGAAAATAAAAATTCAACTACAAAACTTGCTGTTCAAAATTCTGAAAGTAAAGATTGGTTTATACCTTATGTAATTGAGCCGTCAGCAGGTGTTGACAGGGGGGTCTTAGCACTGTTAAACGAAGCTTACCGAGAGGAAAAGTTAGAAAATGACAATACGCGTATTGTATTAGCACTTAAACCACATCTATCTCCTATTAAAGCTGCAGTAATTCCACTTAAAAGAAACAATGAAGAGATCGTCAACAAAGCGAGAATAATAAAAAAAGATTTGCAATCACTCGGATTGGGTCGAGTAATTTTAGAAAACTCAGGTAATATTGGTAAAGGCTATAGAAGGCATGACGAAATTGGTACCCCAATATGTATAACTGTTGACTTTGAAACCTTGGAAAATGAAACTGTAACAATTAGAGACCGCGATACCATGCAACAAAAAAGAGTCTCAATAAAAGAACTTATAGCTGAGTACCAAAAGATTTTTGAATAATTAAATATTTCTGCCTGGAAAATCAAATCTTTTGAAGGGCCAGGACTCCTCTAGCCAACTTTTAATTGTAATACCCAATTCAGACTCAAGTCCGTCTTTTAAAAGATTTTCTTTAATCCAGTAGAATACTTGTACTTCATGCTGAGGATTTGCTGATGGATAAATGTAACAGCAACCGATAATTTTATTACTTTCTGGGGATAAAACAGTATATGCAAAAGAATGACCTAAGGTAAATTCTCTTTGATGCCAGCCGAGGTCAATTAAATTTTCCTCTAGAGTAAGGCCTTTTGGCCATTCACTATTATCCATCAATTTATAAAGATGATCCACGCTACTCATTACTACTTCGTAGTCTTCATCTACATAATCTATTGTGAGAGGGCGTAATACAAATTTTTTAGTTATGTATTCAATTGGAGCGTTAAATCCGTTGGGGGTGATCGATCTACTGTACATTTAGATATCTAATCCAAAATCTATATTATTAATGCTGTGAGTAAGTTGGCCTATAGAAATACGGTTCACTTTTGTTTTTGCGTAAGACAAAAGGTTTTTTAAATTTATTTTTCCCGACGCCTCACATTCAAATCTACCATTAACTATTTTAAGACAAGTCTTTACCTGGACTGGGGTCATATTATCTAATAAAACTACATCAACCTTTTCATTAATTATTTCTTTAAGTTGATTTAGATTATCAACTTCAACTGTAATTTTTTTATTTCGACTCATGAGCCTAAGTTTACGTATGCACTCTTTAATGTCAGAATTTGTCCTCAAATGATTGTCTTTAATGAAAAAGAAATCATCAAGTGTTTCCCTATTAATATAAGCACCTCCAATTGTTAGTGCATATTTTTCAAGTTTACGAATCCCAGGAATAGTTTTACGTGTAGAATATATTTTTGAGCCATATGGATCAGCTATATCTGAAAATTCTTTCGCCTTGGATGCAACGCCAGACATTAAGCCTAAAAAATTAAGAGCAGTTCTTTCTGCGGTTAAGATGTTTTGCGTCTTTCCTAAAATTGTAATTATTTTATCCCCCTTGTCTGCCAGTTCACCGTCTTTTTTCAGGGCCCTAATTTTGACTGACCTATCTAACTTTTTAAAGGTTTGCTTCGCGAATTCAGTGCCACATATAACAGCCTTTTCTTTAACGACAATAGTTGCTTTTGACAGAGTGGATTTAGGTATTAATACTTTTGATGTTATATCACCATCTCTTCCTATATCTTCTAGGAGAGCAGAGTGTACTAGCTGATTTATATATTTTTTAGTTAACAATTTGTTTACGATTTTTGTAATCTGCCAAATTTAAGATTTCATTTATTTTGTTATCTATATCTGAGAATTTCAAATCAAAATGCAATATATAATTATCATCTGTATTTTGATAGTCAGATCTTAAGTGACATCCTCTACTTTCCTTTCTGAAATAAGCACCAATAATAATAAACTTACTTACGAGTATCATATCATTTAGTTTTGCGGAAAGCCCCTTAGATTCTCTTTCGATCTTAATAATATCATGAAGTCCTCTTACAATTGAGTTATGGTTTCTTACAATACCGACATTCCTCATCATTGAAGAACGAAGTTGCCAAATATATTTCTTCGCTCTTATCTTATTCTTAGTTTTTTCTTTATACATTACTATAAAATCAGGATTAATTTTGTTTATTTTTTTAATTGGTGAACTATTAATATTTTTTGCAACAATCCTTCCAAATACCATTGATTCAAGTAATGAGTTAGAAGCCAAACGATTTGCGCCATGTATGCCTGTTGCTGCAACTTCACCACAGCACCAAAGCCCTTCCACCGAAGTTTTTCCATCCAGGTCCGTTTTAACTCCTCCTATATGATAATGAGCAACTGGAAGTATTGGTAATAAATCTATTTTTGGATTAAGCCCTGCCGCTTGACAATATGAGGCAACTTGTGGGTATTTTATTTCAAATTTACTACTCACTTTACGGCAATCAAGAAATACAGAGTTTCCTTGCTCTATTTGCTTAAATAAATTTTGAGCAACTAGGTCTCTGGGTGCCAACTCATTTTCTGGATGAACTCCGAGCATAAACCTCTCTTTATTTTGATTCACTAGATAAGCACCATCACCTCTAATTGCTTCGGTCGCAAGTGGAGTAGGGTCCAAACCGAAATCAAGTCCTGTTGGATGGAATTGAATAAATTCCATATCAGTTAATACTGCACCCGCTTGTGCAGCAAGGGCTATTCCCTCACCATAAGAACTTCTTGGGTTAGTTGTATTAGCAAATATTCCTCCAAGTCCCCCAGTAGCAAGAACAACATTTGAACTTTCGATAACAACATGATTATCTGGAACATTTTCTTGTACCAATCTTCCAATAACCCCATGTATGGTATTATTTTCTGACATAATTCTATCAATTGAGACGTTTTCTAAAACTGTAATATTATCACTTTCACTCACTTTTTTTATTAAGCCTCTCATAATTTCAATACCAGAACTATCACCCTTTGATCTTACTATTCGGTTTCTGCTATGAGCAGCTTCAAGTCCTAAATCAAAAGATCCGTCATTATTTTTATCAAAGTTTACACCAATATTCTCAAGATCATTTATAATACTTTCAGCCTCAGTGACGACTTTCAGAATGACGTTCTTGTCAGCTAGACCTTTTGCAGTTGTTAAAGTATCTTCAACATGACTTTCAACACTGTCGTTAATTCCCACTGCTGCAGCAATGCCACCTTGTGCCCACATACTAGAGGTATTCATGCCTAAAGTACTTTTTGTTATAATACATACTTTTCTTGGTGATAGGTTAAGTGCTACGGTTAGTCCAGCTACACCGCCACCAACAATAACCACATCTGGCCTATAAATAGAGTCAGCCATAATTAGCTTCTTCCAATTTCTAACATTCGATCTATTGATAAGCGAGCTCGGTTAATAATATCTTCATCTACTTCTATTTGAAATTGATTAAAACGAATTGCGTCGTATATTTTTTTTAGAGAGATTCTTTTCATATGTGGACATAGATTACACGGCCTTACAAACTCAACATCAGGATTTTCAATGGCTACATTATCACTCATAGAGCATTCAGTGACCATTATTACTTTTTGTGGTTGATTGTCCTTTACATAATTGCTCATGCCAGCTGTAGATCCTGCAAAATCACTAACTGCCACTACTTCTGGGGAGCACTCAGGATGAGCGAGCACAACAATATCTTTATGTTGTTCTTTATAGGCCAATATTTCCTGTGCTGTGAATCTTTCATGCACTTCACATCGTCCTTTCCATGAAATAATTTTTACATTAGTTTGTGTTGCAACATTTTTCGCTAAAAACTCATCAGGTAAAAATATAACACTGTCTGTTCCAAGTGCTTCTACTACTTTCTTTGCGTTACCAGATGTACAACAAACATCTGTTTCAGCTTTTACTTCAGCTGACGTATTGACATATGTAACAACTGGAACTCCAGGGTATTTTTGTTTCAATAATCTAATATCTTCAGCAGTAATTGAATCTGCAAGTGAACATCCTGCCCTTGCATCCGGTATTAGAACATTTTTGTTAGGGCTTAAAATTTTTGCGGTTTCTGCCATAAAATGAACGCCGCAAACAATTATTGTTTCAGCCTTTGAGTCTCTCGCTTCATAAGCAAGCTTTAGCGAGTCTCCTACAATATCGGAAACACAATGAAATATTTCAGGTGTCTGATAGTTGTGTGTAAGAATAGCAATATTTTTTTCTTTTTTGAGTTTATTGATCTCATGAATCAGTGGCGCATGAAATGGCCATTCCACAGCAGGGATTACTTTTTCAACTCCTTTATAGAGTTCAGCTGTAGCATTTTGAACTTCAGGAGTAAAATTTGAAGGATATTTTAATTCTTCGCTTAACATATATTATTATATTATTATCTATTATTACAATTATAGTTAAATGTATATATTTCAACAACACAACTTATTCCTAAAAAATTGGGAAATTTGCCGTCGTGCTGGAATTGGTAGACAGGCTGGTTTGAGGGATCAGTGAACATAGTTCGTGAGAGTTCGAGTCTCTCCGACGGCACCAAAATAAAGATATGATATAAATAAGCTTAAGTTATGAATATTTTATTTATAGGACCTACAAGAATTGGAGATACTATCTTAGCATCATCAATTATAAACTCCTTAATTGATCAAAATAAAAAATCTAAATTCACTGTTGTTACCAGTCCATTCTCTAAAGATCTTTATGAAAAAATGCCTAATCTTGAAAAAATTATTGTAATAAATAAAAAAAAATATGGTCTACATTGGTTAAATATTTGGCTGTCTAGTATATTTAAAAAATGGGATTTAGTTGTTGATTTAAGATCATCAATTATAGCTTATTTATTGTTCACAAAATCTAGAAAAATTTTTAAGGGCAATGATAATTTTCATAAAATAATTCAATTCACAAATTTCCTAAAGACTTCAAAAAAAATATCACCTTTAATTTGGTCTGATTCTACCGATGAAGCCGAAAGTAACAATAAAATAAAAAATGAGGGTCCTTTTATAGCAGTAGCGCCATATTCAAATTGGAGACAAAAAGATTGGTCGATCGAAAAATATATAGAATTATTTAAAAACGACTTTTTTAAAAATTATACTCTGATATTAACAGGCATATCAAAAGATATTCCAAATATTGAAAAATTTAATAAATTAATGAATGATCCATCACTAAGTATTATCAATTTATTTGATTGGGGAAATTTGCGAAATATGATACCTATTTTCAAAAAATGTGATTTCTTTATAGGAAGTGACAGTGGACTTATGCATCTCGCTGCGTCAACAAAATGCAAAACATTCGCCCTTTTTGGCCCCACAAATGAAATTGTTTATGGACCCTGGGGGAATCACAAAATTATCAAATCACATGACTATCCAGCAACCGATGATCCTCTTAATTTATCTGTTGAAAAAGTACTCAATATAATTAAGAAGGAAATAAGATGATTGACCTTATTTTAGAGAATGGAAAAGTTGTATCGCACCATAAAGTTAGTAATACTGACATAGCAATAAAAAATGGAAAAATACTCAAGATCGGTAACTTGAGTAAAGAAAAGTCAAAAGAAAGATTTAACGCTTCAGGACTCCATATTTTACCAGGTGTTTTTGATACTCAAGTACACTTTAGAGAGCCTGGAAATACAAAAAAAGAAGACTTAAAATCAGGTAGCTTCGCAGCTGTTGCTGGGGGCGTTACATCAGTATTTGATATGCCTAACAATAAGCCAAGTATTACGACAAAGTCATTATTTACAAAAAAGCTAGCAATGGCAAATAATAGAATGGTTTGTAATTACGCCTTTTACTTTGGTGCGGAGAAAGACAATATCGCTGAAATTAAAAAAGTTGAGAAACTCAGAGGATGTTGTGGTGTAAAAGTATTTGTAGGATCTTCCACGGGTACATTATTAGTATCAAACCATAAAGATATTCAAAATATAATGAAAAATACTAAAAAAATGATTTCATTCCATTCTGAAGATGAAGATCTATTAAATATAAGAAAGAAATATATTAAAAACCGCCAACCCAGGTCACATCAAGTATGGAGAAATGTTGAGACTGCAATGAAATCGACAAAAAATCTTATTAAATCTGCAAATATAACAAAAAAGAAAATTCATATTTTACATATTACAACTGCTGATGAGGTAAAATTACTTCTTAGAAATAGAAAATATGTAACTTTCGAGGTGACCCCTCAGCATTTAGTATTGTCATCACCTGATTGTTACAAAAAAATTGGTACATACGCGCAGATGAATCCACCAATTAGAGGAAATAAGCATAGGGCATATCTTAGAAAGACTCTCAAAGAAGGCAAAATTGATGTGATTGGTTCTGATCATGCTCCTCATTTAAAATCTGAAAAGAATAAATCTTATCCTAATAGTCCCTCAGGAATGCCGGGTGTACAAACACTCTTACCTATTTTATTAAATGAAGTTTCAAAAAAAACGATTTCTATTATGGATGTTGTAAAAATGACTAGTTTTAATCCAAGAAAAATCTTCAAAATCAAGAATAAAGGTTTAATTAAAGTTGGATTTGATGCAGATATTACCATCGTTGATTTAAATAAAGAGAGGAAAGTACTTAATAAAGACATGAAAAGTAAATGCGGTTGGTCACCTTTTCACGGAAAAAAATTAATCGGTTGGCCTATAGGTACAATTGTAAATGGGGAAAAAGTTTTTTGGAATAATAAAATTATAAAAAATGTTTATGGCAAGCCAATAGAGTTTAATTAACTTTTAGCTATAAACGACGAATTTTCAAAACCAGTTTTACCATACTTCATAATTTTTTTATCGAGTGTCTTTATGCGACCTCCAGCATATCTTAAGATTGCATCACCAGCAGCAATGTCCCATTCCATAGTCCTGCCATGTCTTGGATAAATATTTGCAGTTCCATCAGCAATATAGCATAGTTTGATTGAACTACCTGTTCTTATGATCTTATTCGCATTAAATTTTTTAAATACTGCCTTCTTGGCTTCAAGCATTTTTTCTTTTGATAAGCCATGAGAGCGACTAAACACCAAAATATTTTTCTTTCTTTTTTTTACATTAATAACTTTTATATTTTTCAGTTTTCCCTTTTGATCAAACTTAGCAAAATATGATTTTTTATTCTTAGTAAAATAAAATTTATTCTTAGCAGGCATGTAGATTAAACCATAAATAGGTATTTTGTTAATAATCAGGGCAATATTTACTGTAAATTCGCCATTACCCTTTAGAAATTCTTTGGTTCCGTCTAGTGGGTCAACAAGCCAAAACATTTTTTTATTTCTAATGTGACTATTATCTAATTCTTCTGAAACGATGGGAACTCTTGGAAAATATTTTTTTAATCCCTTGCATATTATATTGTTTGCTTTTAGATCAGCATTAGTCACAGGGCTATTATCTGATTTAAGCTTTTTGGTAACTTTTTTATTGTAAATTCTAACAATTTCCTGACCTGCATTAAATGCCAGAGTAATTAATATTTGGGATTTATTATCGTCTATTATCATTTTTTTATAGTTTTTGTAGATTAGACAATATGACAAATATATTATACATACCAGTTGAATCTAATAACTATTATGCAAAGTACAACATCTGAAATAAGAAATAGAAAGCCTACAGTGGTAGCCATGTCTGGAGGCGTGGACTCTTCCGTTGCAGCAGCCTTAATGAAGAAAGAGAACGATAATGTTATTGGAGTCACATTAAGATTATATGATGAAAAGAAAATCTCAAAATCAAAATCCTGTTGTTCTGGCGTTGATATTATTGATGCTAAGAAGATTGCCAATGATATAACTATCCCGCACTACGTTTTAGATTATGAGGAAATATTCAAAAAAAATGTAATACTGCCTTTTATTAACGACTACGAAAAAGGACGTACACCTATACCGTGTATTAATTGTAATGAAAAAGTAAAATTCCTAGATCTTATTGAATTTGCAAAAAGTCTAAATGCAAAGAGTTTAGTAACTGGTCACTATATAAAAAAAATTAAGGTAAACGATGAGTGGAGATTATATATTCCAGAGGACATTGACCGTGATCAATCTTATTTTTTATTCACAACAAAAAAAAAGGATCTTGATTTTTTAGATTTTCCACTTGGTTATCATAAGAAAGATGAAATAAGAAATATAGCAAAGAATTTAGATTTTCATTTATATGACAAAGAAGATAGCCAGGACATTTGTTTTGTGCCAGATGGAAATTATAAAGATTTTATTAAAGGCAGTGTTAAGAATTCTAAAGGAGATATTCTAAATACTGAGGGAAAAGTACTCAATTCACATGAAGGTATTCATAATTTTACAGTTGGGCAAAGAAGAGGTTTAGGAGTTTCGGAGAAAAATCCTCTGTATGTTAAAGAAATAATTGCAGAAAAAAATCGAGTTATAGTTGCCCAAAAAGAGGAAGTAAAATCTTCAACTATAACTGTTGATAGATTGAATCTTCTTTCGGACATATCTGATCACAATATATTAGTAAGAGTAAGGTCTAGTGGAAGTTTATTAAAATCAAAAATAGAAATTCAATCAGATAATAGAGCCATAGTTAATTTATCAAAACCGGAAAATGCTATTTCTCCTGGTCAAGCATGTGTATTTTATACTAAAGACAAATATGGAACACGTCTCTTAGGTGGTGGATGGATCCAGTCGACAAACTAATTAATTTGTATATTATGTCATCCTTCGGCGGGGTAGCTCAGTTGGTTAGAGCGGAGGAATCATAATCCTTAGGTCGGGGGTTCAAATCCCTCTCCCGCTACCAGATTTAATTTTTCTTTATTACTGATATTGCATGCCTATTCCAAGAGTAAGAAATAGTATTTTCATAAAGGAGTTTCACATTTTTTTCGACTAACCCACTTATAGTCTCAGGGTTAAGGGGGTAACTATTGTAACCCAGTACAAGTTTGCCTCCGTGTTTTAAATATTGATCAGATTGTTTAATTAATTCAACAAGATAATCCTCTATATTTCTATAATAAGGTAGATTCCAAAAAATTAAATCAAAATCAGAATATTTTATATTTTGAAACAGGTTTGATTCAAAAACTTCCAATAATACATTGTTCAAATTTAAATTTAATTTTGTGCTTACAACTTTATCACGTTCTAGGTCTGTAGCGAAAATATCAATATCGAATTTTTTTTTTAAATAGATAGATAAAATACCATAATAACCAGTGCCAATTTCTAAAACTTTAAATTTTTTATTATTTTTCTTAATTATGTTCTTTAAATATTTTTTGAGCAATATTGTTGTAATATCATATTTGTGTGGTTTATGTGGGCTATTTCTTTTATGAAGACTATCATCTATTTTTACTCCAAAAATTATTCTTATTATCAATGAACTAGTAAAAATAAAAGTATGCAATTTAACAAGTAAAGCTTTATTACCTTTTTTGCTGTGATGATTTTTATCGTATGACTCGTATATCTTTTTGATTAAGAATTTCATTTTTTCATGCTACAAGAAAAAAGAGTTGTATCAATCATAATTCTTAAATTGTGGGTAAAAATTCTTTTCAGACTTTAGTTTAAATTAACTAAAAATTATAACCTTAAATACTCTAACACCTTTGAATTCCATGAGTACTTATCTCGTGCCCTAATTCTTCCATTCTTTCCCAATTTAAGTCTTAAATCTTTATTGCTTAATAATTTCTCAATATTATGAGTTATACTCTCTTGATTTCCTTCATCACATAACAATCCTGTTTCCATATGGATAATTGCGTCTGATATACCTCCGCTTTTAGTTCCTATACTAGCAATTCCATGAAAAGCCGCATCGATAAATACCATCCCAAAACCCTCAACAGATTCTCCAACTTTTATTGGGGTCATTATAAATATATCTGAATTTTGTAAAACTAAAGACTTTTCTGGTTCAGTTATCCATCCAAGAAACATAACATTCTTTTCAAGATTTAGTTTTCTTACATATTTTTTAACTTCCTCTAAATAAGGCCCTTTACCTGCAATAAGATAGAGCATTTTAGGAAACTTAAATTTTAATTTAGATACTGCCTTTATTACAAATTTATGGCCCTTTCTTTTTTCAACTCTTGCAAGAGTTGTAATAATTGGATACGCATTATTGATGATATTCTTAACATTTTCCCTATCTTCCTTATTGATAAAATCTTCATAAACATCAATTCCTGGGTGAATAATTTTTATTTTATCGAAACTTATATTTAATGACGCAATCATAAGATCCCTGGTATATGCAGAATTAGCAACGATTCTGTTACAATTTAAATAAGATTTGATTATTCTCATTTTTTTAATATTTAAATAAGTGTAAAATTTATCAAAGTACTTTTTTGGTATTTCGGTACCATGGGCAAGTACAATAATTTTTATATTTAGTTGATTTAAATATTCAACACTTTTCCATGAGTCTGCATAGATAGTTTCTACATTGTTATTTGCTATAAATTCTTTTAAATAATTTGCTTTGCGTCTTCTTCTAAGTGGCTTCCAGCCTGAGAACCTCTTTATTTTATATTGTTTATTTTTATCACTTAGAGTTTTTTGTCCATCAGCTAAAACTAATACATCTTTCCCAGTTTTAGACATTGCATCCGCCATACCAGTCATCAAAGATTCAATGCCCCCAATCTTAGGAGCAAAACATTGTGTCGTGATTACTATCACAGATAAAAGACTAATTTTTCCATTTTATAGAGCAGCCGATGCTTGGTATTTGATCTTTTGGACCTATTCCTGTTTCAGCTATCTGCAACATTGCCTCAAGAAGTTCTTTTTTTGCATCAGGTATTAATTGTTGTTGCGAAGCTTCAAGCCTACCTCGATACTGTAATTCATTTTTAGCATTAAAACCAAAAAAGTCAGGGGTGCAAACTGCATCGTACGTTCTACCAGTATTTTGTGTTTCATCATAAACGTATGGAAAAGTGAATTTGTTATTTTGAGCAAAAAGTTTCATATTTTCAAAAGAATCTTCTGCTCCATATTTAGGATCATTGACGTCATTAGACATAATAGCGATAATACCAATACCCTTATCTTTTATTAAATTGCAATCTTCAACTATTCTTCCAATTACTGATTTCACGTAAGGACAGTGATTACAAATGAACATAACTAAGGTACCGTTGGTTCCTTTAATATCAACAAATTTGTAACTTTTTCCATCTGTGCCAAGTAAATTAAAGTCAGGTGCGTTCCAACCAAAATCACAAATAGGAGTTTCTAATGCAACCATAATTCTCTTCAGTTTTTGTTTATAAAAGATACTATATAATTAAATAATATTTTATTAAATAAAAACCTATGATTTACTCGCTTGGTGATAAAAAATTAAATAAAGACAATTTAGATTTTTGGGTTGCGCCTAATGCAGCGGTAATTGGGGATGTTACCCTTAAAAAAAATGCGAGCGTATGGTTTGGTGCAATATTAAGAGGTGACAACGATCCAATTATTTTGGGAGAAAATTCTAATATTCAAGATAATTCTGTTTGCCACACAGACGATGGAATGCCTCTTGCAATTGGTGACAATGTTACTGTTGGCCATAAAGTCATTTTACATAGTTGTACTGTTGGGAATAATTCACTTATAGGAATGGGATCTACTGTTTTGAATAAAGCTAAAATTGGAAATAATTGTCTTTTGGGAGCGAATTCACTTGTAACTGAGGGAAAAGAGTTTCCAGATAATTCACTTATTGTTGGTTCGCCTGCAAAGGTAAAACGAGAGTTGACAGATATGGAAAAAAAGATAATTGAATTAAGTGCTTTGCACTATGTCGAAAATATGAAAAAGTTTAGAGATAATTTGAGGGAAAACAAAGTTGAATGAATACTTTTGACTACATAATTGCAGGAGCAGGTTCAGCTGGTTGCGTTTTAGCGAATAGACTTTCTAAAGATCCTGATATAAAGGTTCTTTTAATCGAGGCAGGGGGAACCACATGGCATCCATTTGTCAAAATGCCAGCAGGTGTGCTTGAGCTAATTTCTGGCGAAGGTGCTGGTAAATTTTATAATTATGGATATTGGACAGAGGGTCAGCCACATCTAAATAATAGAAAACTTTTCTTCCCTCGAGGTAAGGGCTTGGGTGGTTCAAGTAATATAAATGGAATGCTATATGTTAGAGGTCACTCCCGAGATTACGATATTTGGAGACAGCTTGGCAATGAGGGATGGTCATATGAGGAAGTTTTACCGTACTTTAAAAAAGCTGAAAAGAATGAAAATGGATCATCGGAATATCATGGAAGTGATGGAGAATTAAGTGTTCAAAACCCAGTGTTTGAAAATAATCCCCTGCATCGATGCTTTTTAAATGCTGGTAAAGAAGCAGGCTATAAATATATTGAAGACATCAACCAACATGATAATGAAGGGTTTGGACCGTGTCCTCAGACGATTTCAAAAGGCTACAGAGCAAGTACTAGTTTTTCATTTTTAAATCCTATTAAAGATAGAAAAAATTTAACGATTGCAACTAATTCAACAACTAATAAATTATTATTTGAGGGCACAAAATGTGTTGGACTTGAGTATTTAAAAGGAAAAGAAGTTATAAAGGCTTATGCAGAAAGAGAAGTAATTGTATGCGGAGGTGCTATTAACTCGCCGCAAATATTACAACTCTCAGGAATAGGTAAAGGTGATTACATTAAAAAGTGGGGATTAAAAGTTGTTGCTGATCTTCCAGGAGTAGGTGAAAACTTACAAGATCATTTAGATGTATTATCTCATTATGAGTGTACGCAGCCAGTAACGGAAGCGAAATATACAGCTGGTGGACTCGCAGTATTCAGAATGGCTACAATTTTAGCTCAATGGATGATAACTAAAAAAGGGCCAGGTAATGATATTGGTTTATCAGGTGTATCATTTTTAAAAACAGATGACACGCTTGACCTTCCAGATATTCAAATGCATTTTATAGGGTCACTTTTAAAAGATCATGGAAAAACAAGACCTGACTCACATGCATTTAGTAATCACGTATGTATGCTTAGACCTGAAAGTAGGGGCTATATTACGCTAAAATCTCTCGATCCAACAGTTCCTCCAATTATACAGCCAAATTATTTTGCAACTCAAAAAGATCGAGATACTCTGATAAAAGGAGTAAAAATGTCCCGAGAAATAATGAATCAGTCTGCTTTTGATGAATACCGTGGAAAAGAGTTGACGCCAGGTGTTCATGTTCAAACAGATACTGAAATTGAAGAATTTATAAGAAATGCTGCAGAAACAATTTATCATCCAGTTGGTACCTGTAAAATGGGTAGTGATGAATTTGCAGTTGTAGACGATAAATTAAGAGTTAGAGGAGTGGAAAATTTAAGAGTAATTGATGCATCTGTAATGCCAACACTAATTGGTGGAAATACAAATGCACCAACTATAATGATAGCCGATAAAATATCTGATCATATTCTTGGTAATGAGTTTCTACCACCACAGCATGTAAGCTATAAAGAAAAGAACGCTGCATAATTTTGAATAAATTATTATTTTCAATTCTTGGAATAGTTCTAGCATTTGTTCTAACACTGGTATTTGTTAATCAATATAATACTAGAAATTTTAAACAAACTAGTTTTTTAGAAATAGAAAAAAAATATTCTTATAAAATCGAAAGAGATCAGTTTGGAGTTCCTCATGTTTACGGGGAAACTGACAAAGATGCGGCATTCGCATTTGCTTATGCGCAAGCAGAGGACGATTTAGAACATGTAGAGATGATGATTAAAATGTCTCGTGGGGAGCTTTCAAACTTAAATCTCAATTCAAAGACACTCTCGGCCCTTTATTCTCTCATTACCGGTGATGGTGATATCATGGAAAACCTAGAAGCAATTGAAGGAGTAGAATTAGATTTTTTATTTAAGTTTTTTAACGTCCATGAAACTGTTAATAAAAAAATTTCAGAAATTCCAGAGGAGACAATTAACTATATAAAAGGGTATACAGATGGACTTAACTTTTATGCTGCAAAAAATCCAAACTTAGTCGATCAATCTTTATATCCAGCTACTGTAAGTGATTTAGTTGCTGGAATGACATTTCGAATGCCGTTATTTTATGGCATAGACCATTCAATCGCTGAACTAATAAATTTAATGGATGATCAAAAAGAGGAAGTTGCATTGAACATAAACGCACTATCCAATAATCCAATAGTTGCAAGCATAAATACTTACTTCAAGCCATCAGGTTCAAACGCATTTGCCGTTGCAAAAAGTAGATCACAAGACAATGAGACGATGCTTGTTATTAATTCACACCAGCCATTAACAGGCCCAGTTGCTTGGTATGAAATTCATATAAAAAGTGGAGAAGGCTTAAATATCATGGGCGGCACTTTCCCAGGTTCACCATTCGTGCATGTAGGCTTTAATGAGCATCTCGGTTGGGGAGCTACAGTAAATCAGCCAGATTTGTCTGATATTTATGAATTAAAACTTAATCCAGAGAATAATAATCAGTATGAGCTAGATGGTGCGTGGGTAAACTTCACCGAAACGGATCAAAATTTTAAAGTCAAATTGTTTGGACCTTTCAGCATTACATATCCTATAAAAATGTACCATTCAATGCATGGACCAGTCTTAAAAGACAATAATAAAGCCTTTGCCTTAAGGTTTGTTGGAATGCACGATGTCAACCACTCAACCGCATGGCTCAAAATGAGTAAATCAAAAAATATTGACGAGTGGCTTGATGCTTTAAGAATGGAACAGTTGGCTAGTTTAAATTTAGTTTACGCTGATAAAGATGATAATATCTTTTTTGTTCATAATGCCAAGTCGCCAGTAAGAGATCCAAATTATAATTGGAAGCAAGTGGTACCTGGAAACAAAAGTGACTTAATCTGGGGAGATTTTCATCCTTTTGAAAGCATGCCCCAGATCTTAAACCCAAGCTCGGGATATATTTTTAGTACCAATCAAAACCCTTTTTTTGTTACAGCCAAGGAAGATAACTTATCTTTATCTAACTTCAATCCAACCATGGGCTTTCAAACACGAACAACGAATAGAGCATATAGAGCATATGAACTCCTTGATGCCGACAAATCAATATCATTCAGTGAACTTGATAAATACAAACATGACAATAAGTTCTCCTATAACTCAAGACAATACAAATTCATGGAAGAAATTTTCAATTATGAATTCTCAGAAAATAAATTAAAAAACGCTCAAGAATTTTTAGGTGATTGGGATTTAGGCACTGATACAAATAATCTACATGCTGCTTTTGGGGTTTGCATTTTGTCTCCTGAATGGTTAGCAGAAATAACAAGAAAGCCGCGTCCTGATCCAATCGAAATATTTATAAATTGCGTTGATGAATTTGAAAAAAACTTTGGGACATTAAGTGTAAAATGGAGTGATGTTAATTTCTTAGAAAGAGGTTCAAACTTAGTTCATATTCAAGGAGGGCCGGACGTTTTAAGGGCAATTTATGCTCCTCGAAGCGATGATGGTATACTTAAAGCTGTTGCTGGAGATGGCCTTTATATCTATGTAAAATGGGATGAAAATAAAAAACAGGTATCGAAAAGTATTCATCAGTTTGGAAGCGCTACGGTGAACATGGGTTCCCCGCACTATGATGATCAAATTAATTTATTTGCAAGCGAAAAGCTTAAAGATACGTTCTTTAATTGAGCTTGTAGAAAAAAAATAATTATATAAAATTTTCTCATGTTATTACATGAGCATTTAGAAAATGGAGCCAATAAAAATCCTAATTTTCCTTTCTCCGAATTTGAAGGGAATTCACTTTCTTATCAAGAAGCAAATTTATTAAGCAATCAATTAGCTAATAAATTAGTTTCAGAGGGTTTAGAAGTTGGGGATAGATTTGCATTTCTTGCAAAAAATTGTACTGAAATGGCAATTATGTACTACGCTGCATCAAAAGTTGGCGTTGTTCCTGTTCCATTAAATTATCGTTTAGCAGATCAAGAATGGGCATATATAATAAATGACTCAGAAGCAAAACTTATAATAGTCAAAGGAAATGAGTATTCGGACAGAATAAATCAGATTTCATCAGAATTAAAAAATATAAAAAAATATATTTCAATATTGGTTGATAACAGTATTGAAAAATTTCATGATTTTTATGATTGGCTTTCTGATAGTTCGAATGAAAAACCAACTTTAAAAATCCATGAAAATGATGACGTATATCAAATGTATACGAGTGGTACTACGGGTCATCCAAAAGGCGCTGTTCTTTTACAGAGAAATGTTGCAGCTAATATTAGACAGTATTTAAATAGTTTAACGTTACCTAGGCCATCAAGAACTCTTTTAGTGGCACCGATGTATCATGCTGCTGCAATGATTAATATGTGTGGGTGCATTGCAATAGGTGGAACAATTGTTATTCAAGAAGATTTTATTCCTCAAGATGTAGTAGATTGTTTAGCAAATGAAAAAATCACACATACAGTTCTTGTCCCTGCGATGATTCAAGCTTGCTTAGTGTCAGTGCCAAACGTTGCAAGCAATGAATATAATGATTTAGATCAGATACATTATGGCGCCTCGCCAATCGCTCCAGAAACACTCAAAAAGGCAATGGATGTTTTTAAGTGTAAATTTGGACAAGGTTTTGGAATGACAGAGACAGTAGCTGTAATCTGCTTAATGACACCTGAAGAACACATCCGTGCTATCGAAGAAAAACCAGATCTTCTAAAATCTTGTGGAAGACCAGCTATAGATACTCAAGTTGAAATTAGAGATGAAAATGAAAATCCACTGCCTGTTGGAGAGATAGGGCAGATTTGTGCAAAAGGTCCTCAGATTATGAAAGGGTACTGGAATAAAAAAGAAGAAACAGAAAAGGCATTAATGGGAGGTTGGATGCATACAGGCGATGCTGGACGAATAGATGAAGAGGGATTTGTTTATATCCAAGATAGAATCAAAGACATGATAGTATCGGGTGGTGAGAACATTTATTCAACAGAAGTAGAAGCAGCCTTGTTTGCTCATCCAGATATTATTGATGCTGCCGTCATTGGTGTGCCTAATGAAAAATATGGTGAAGTTGTTAAAGCTTGTATTGTAAAAAAAGAAGGTTCTGATTTAACCGAGGAAGATGTAATCAATTTTTGTAAAGATAGAATTGCAAGCTATAAAAAACCTCAGTCAATTGATTTTATCGATGAAGTTCCTAGAAATGCAAGTGGTAAAGTTCTTAAAAAAGTATTACGTGAACCGTATTGGAAAGATCAGGATCGACAAGTAAGTTAAGCAGTAGCAGTACCACCGACAGTTAAGTTTTTAATTAGCATAGTTGGCTGACCAACACCTACAGGGACACTCTGGCCATCTTTACCACAAGTTCCTATACCACTATCCATTTTTGAATCGTTGCCGACCATCTTTACTCTTTTCAGCACGTCTGGCCCATTACCTATCAACGTAGCTCCCTTGACAGGATTTGTAATTACCCCATTTTCAATTTTATAAGCTTCTGTGCAAGTGAATACAAACTTTCCACTGGTAATATCTACTTGACCACCACCAAAATCTACTGCATACAATCCGTTTTTTACTGATTTAAGAATTTCTTTTGGATCTCTGTTTCCAGATAACATGTGAGTATTGGTCATTCTCGGCATTGGTAAATGTGCGTAACTTTCTCTTCGTCCATTTCCTGTTGGACTAACTCCCATCAATCTTGAATTGAGTCGGTCTTGCATATACCCCGTCAAAATTCCATTCTCAATTAAAGTAGTACAACTCGTTGGTGTTCCCTCATCATCTACACTTAGAGATCCTCTTCTTGAGTCAATAGTGCCATCATCGACTACAGTTACTGCTTCATCAGCAATTGTCTCCCCAAGTAAATTGGAGAATGCAGATGTTTTTTTTCTATTAAAATCTCCTTCAAGTCCATGTCCAATCGCTTCATGAAGAAGTACTCCCGGATATCCTGGACCAAGTACCACATCCATTTCACCTGCAGGTGTATCTACCGAAGTTAAATTTATCTCTGCTTGATTAATGGCATCGTCTACTTGTTGCTTCCAATGACTTGGATCTAGAAAAGATGAATAATCGACTCTGCCACCTGAACCCCTGCTTCCATTTTCCTGTCTACCATCTTTTTCTAATACAATTGAAATATACAATCTGACTAATGGCCTTAGATCTTCTATAACAATTCCTCCTGGCCTGTAGATACGAACTGCTTGCCACTCACCATTTAAAGATGCGGAGACTTGTTTAACCTGGGTATTTTTTGAACGTGCATATTCATCGATATCTTTTAATGCATTAACTTTTTCAGAAAATTCTGTTTCATTAATAGGGTTCGTTTCTTTGTATAGTTTTCTATTAGTCTGGGAAAACGCAGCATTAAAATTTGCGTTGTTGTCTTTCGTAACAAAATTTACTGTATCAGATGCTTTTTTAAGAGACTTTTCATCTATGTCAGATGAATGAGCATAGCCAGAACTTTCACCTGCAACAGCTCTTAAACCAAAACCCTTCGATTTATCAAAAGAGGCACTTTTTAATCTTTGGTCATCGTAGACAAAGCTTTCACTCTCACAAAATTCCATGAACAGTTCACCATCATCGGCTTTGTGAAGGGCGTTTGAAACTATTTTATCAACACTGCTATTGTCCAGATTGCTTCTCGAGAAGAATAGACTATCAGTTGATTGATTCTTTATGTTTTTGCTCATATTCAAATGCTCAGCGAAATTACTCTAATTTTTAAAATTTATACTAAAAAAACCCTAAAAACTAATAAAAATTGCGTCAAACTGTCGCAAAATTACTCATAGTTTCTAAGAATTTAAACAGTATATATTAGAAGGTAATGTTAAACCCCATATTTTCAATATTTAGACTAACAATGAGCATGTTCTTAAAAGTTTCTATTTTAGTTTTTTTGCCTTTTGCAGCATTTGCTAAAGAGGGTAAATCAGAAAACTGGCAACTTAGTTTTCAGGAGCCAGCAACTGATTTGATGTCAGATATTATTTCTTTCCATAGTTACATCCTCATGCCAATTATAACTGGTATTTCTTTGCTTGTCTTAGGCTTGCTTCTTTACATAATGTTTAGGTTTAACAGTAAGAGAAATGTAGTTGCATCTACGACAACTCATAACACAACCATTGAAATATTATGGACTGTAATCCCAGTAATACTTCTAATAATAATAGCCATTCCATCTTTTAGATTGCTGTATGTTTCAGAAACAATTCCAAAAGCTGACTTGACCATCAAGGCAATAGGTAATCAATGGTATTGGACCTACGAATATCCAGATTACGAAGACATCGCTTTCGACGCAAATATGCTTTTAGAAAACGAGTTATCAGACCCTAAGTTGAGACTCTTAGAAACAGATACCCAGATTGTTGTACCTGTAAATAAGGTTGTCAAACTTCAAATCACATCTGCAGATGTCCTTCATGCATGGACCATTCCTGCATTTGGTGTAAAAATGGATGCAGTACCTGGTAGACTTAATGAAACATGGTTTAAGGCTAATAAAGAAGGTATTTATTACGGTCAATGTTCAGAGTTATGTGGGGCTAAGCACGCATTTATGCCTATTAATGTTAAGGTTGTATCAGAAAGTGAATTTGACGATTGGCTAGTCTTCGCAAAAGAAGAATATGCATCTTCTGGAATAGACTATTCAAGTGAAACGTTTGAAATTGCAAAGAACTAAGTAATTTTTTTATTAAAAGGAGTAAATAAAAATGGCGGACATAACAGCGGATCAAGTAGGAAGTCATGACCATCATCCAACGGGATGGAGAAGGTATCTATATTCTACAAATCATAAAGATATAGGAACCTTATACTTAATTTTTGCAATTATTGCGGGCTTAGTTGGAACTGGTATGTCAGTTTTAATGCGAATGGAGCTAATGTATCCTGGTGATGGAATATTAGGCGGTGATCACAATCTTTATAACGTTCTGGTTACCAGTCATGGTTTGTTAATGATATTTTTTATGGTAATGCCAGCTATGATTGGAGGATTTGGTAACTGGATAGTTCCTCTAATGATCGGTGCCCCAGATATGGCTTTTCCAAGAATGAATAACATTTCATTTTGGTTATTGCCAGCATCTCTAATTCTATTAATCGCTTCACTTTTTGTTGATGGCACATCCGGTGGTCCAGGTGTTGGAGGTGGTTGGACGATTTACCCACCACTTTCTGCAAATTTAGGCTCGCCAGGTCCTGCTGTTGACCTAGCAATTTTTTCTCTTCACTTAGCTGGAGCTTCCTCAATACTTGGTGCAATAAATTTTATAACGACAATCTTTAATATGAGAGCACCAGGCATGACTTTACATAAGATGCCCCTATTTGTTTGGTCCATTCTTGTCACAGCTGTTTTATTATTACTATCTCTTCCTGTTTTGGCTGGAGCTATAACAATGCTCCTAACTGATAGGAATTTTGGCACGGCATTTTTCAGTGCTGCCGAGGGTGGAGATCCTGTTTTATTCCAGCACTTATTCTGGTTTTTTGGACATCCTGAAGTCTACATTCTTATTTTACCTGGTTTTGGGATCGTGAGTCATGTTGTAGCAACATTTTCTAAAAAACCTGTGTTTGGTTATCTTGGTATGGCCTATGCAATGGTTTCAATTGGTTTCCTAGGTTTTATTGTTTGGGCTCACCATATGTATACTGTTGGCATGGATGCAGATGTTAAGGCTTACTATATTTTTGCAACTATGGTGATTGCAGTACCTACTGGCATCAAAGTATTTTCGTGGATTGCAACAATGTGGGGTGGTTCAGTAGAGCTTAAGACTCCTATGTTGTGGGCAATAGGATTTATTTTCTTATTTACCGTGGGTGGAGTTACCGGAGTTGTTCTGGCTAATGCAGGCATAGATCACTCTTTACATGACACGTACTATGTTGTAGCTCATTTCCATTACGTACTATCAATGGGTGCAGTGTTTGCAATCTTCAGTGGTTTTTACTACTGGTTTGGTAAAATGTTTGGAAGTGATTATTCTGAAATATTGGGTAAATTACACTTTTGGTTAACATTTGTAGGGGTTAATTTAATCTTCTTCCCTCAGCATTTCTTGGGTCTTGCAGGCATGCCTAGGAGGTATGTAGATTATCCTGATGCTTACGCTGGTTGGAACTATATATCTTCAATTGGCTCATTCGTTACTTTGATTGGATTAGCCGTATTCTTCATAATGCTTGTTCATGCTTTTGTGAGACAGAAACAAACAGCTGACAATCCTTGGGGTGAAGGAGCAACTACTTTAGAATGGACTTTATCATCTCCACCACCTTTCCATCAATTTGAGGAGCTACCAGAAGTAAAGTAGTTAGGTCGCATGGTAAATATATCTTCAGTTTCTGATAAACAAGAAATTGGGATCAATTCATTTTTTTCAAAGGTCGGTTTCTACATCTCTTTATTAAAACCAAGAGTTATGTCTCTATCTATCTTTACTAGCTTTGTGGGCATGATTATTGCTCCAGGATTTATAACAATCTATGAAGGAGCTTTAATAATTCTTGCTATCTCGATTGGATCAGGTGCATCTGGTGCATTAAACATGTGGTATGAAAGAAAGACGGACCTTTTAATGGAGAGAACTAAGAATAGAGTGTTACCAATGGGGCTTATCAGTGCGAATGGAGCTCTTATTTATGGAATTACTTTGTCAGTATTTTCAATTTATCTTTTATACTATGTTGCAAACTTACTTTCTGCTTCAATTCTTCTTCTAACAATACTTTATTATATTTTTGTCTATACAATATGGCTAAAGAAAAGAACTCCACAAAATATTGTTATCGGCGGAGCCGCTGGAGCGTTTCCCCCAATTATTGGATGGACAGCTGTTACTGGTAGTATATCTCCTGAAATTAGCTTGCTTTTTATTTTAATTTTTTTATGGACCCCGCCACATTTTTGGGCACTCGCACTCTATAAATCTGATGACTACAAAAGGGCAGGTATTCCAATGATGCCACTGGTTGTCGGAAATAAAAAAACAGTTAGTTTAATTGTTGCTTATTCATTAACACTCTTACCTGTAACACTTCTAATGAGTTACTACTATTCATTATTCTTTGGAACTTTGTCATTTATTATGGGTATCTGTTTTATATATTTAGCATTAGATCTTAGAAAATACGTAGATCACAGCAAGTTATTAGAAAAAAAAGCGCAAACTTTATTCTTCTTTTCCATTATTTATCTCTTTAATATTTTCGCAATCCTCCTTATTGATAACTTGTTATGGAACATATTATGATTAATAAAAAAATAAAAAGAAGGAACATAATAACAGCATTAATACTTGTTTTTTTTGTCGCCTCATTCTTTACATACACAATTTACAGGTTAAGTCTCGTATAAATGAATTTTTTTAACTTAAAATACAGTTCGAATACTTCTCTAGCAGTAGGCCTGCTTGGTATTGTTATATCGATGGTAATATTGGCCTATGCATCTGTGCCATTATATAATTACTTTTGTAAAGTTACAGGTTTTGGAGGTACCCCAAAAATTTACTCTCAAGAAAGTGTTTATATAACTGACTCTCTAATAGATGTAAGACTTGACTCAAACGTTGGATCAACTCTGAACTGGGACTTTTTCCCTGAGCAAAGAACACATCAAATTCAAATTGGTGAAAATAAATTAATCAACTATGTTATAATCAATAATACAGATCAAGCACTGAATGGAACTGCGGTATATAATGTTTCCCCAGCTGAAGCAGCAAAATACTTTAACAAAATAGAATGTTTCTGTTTTCAAAATACTGAATTAAAAGCTAATGAGAAAAAGATTATGCCAGTATCTTTTTATATCGATCCTGAAATTAAAAATGATCAATACGTAGCAGATCTATCCGAAGTTACTTTGTCCTATACCTTTTACGAAAACAGTGATACATAATTCCTATGAGTTCACGTAATCCAAATTCTCATGAGTATCATTTAGTAGAACCAAGTCCTTGGCCACTATTAGCCTCAATTGGTGCGCTCATCTTGTGTGTTGGGGCTGTAATTTATTTTAGAACTGATGACTTATGGTTAATGCTTATTGGATTAGCTATAGTAATTTATGTTACATACATGTGGTTTAGAGACATTATTATTGAAGGAGAACACCAGGGTCATCATACGCCTGTGGTTCAGATTGGTCTGAGGTACGGCATGACCTTATTTATCGCTTCAGAAGTTATGTTCTTTGTTGCCTGGTTTTGGGCTTATTTCAATGCAAGTTTATTCCCTACTGAACAAATAGGATCTGTTTGGCCTCCGGCAGAAATACATTTAATGGATCCTTGGCATATACCATTGATAAATACTCTTATACTTTTGCTATCAGGTACAACCGTTACATGGGCGCACCACGCGCTAACAGAGGGAAATAGAAAAGAGTTGATCCAAGGTCTCTGGTGTACAGTAGGACTTGGCATTATTTTTACGGGCTTCCAAGTTTATGAGTATATGCATGCTGACTTCGCTTTTTCAGGACATATTTATGGAGCAACTTTCTATATGGCAACGGGCTTCCATGGTTTTCATGTATTAATGGGAACAGTGATGCTCATTGTTTGCTTAGGAAGATCAATTGCAGGACACTTTAAGGCTGATCATCACTTTGGTTTTGAAGCAGCTGCATGGTACTGGCACTTTGTAGATGTTGTGTGGCTATTTTTATTCGCTGCAATTTATGTCTGGGGATATTATTAAACTTAATCTATCTATTGATTAAAAATTTCTCTTTCCATTTTATTTTTCTAGTAACAATTTGCTTTCTTTTATTGCTAGGCTATTGGCAAACCCAAAGATTAGAGTGGAAGATGAATATAATTAATTCAGTTGAAAATAATTATACGCTCAAACTGGATAAATTTCCTTTTGAAGGTGGCATAGATAAAGAATTTGAATTTATGCAAGTAGAGTTAAAAGGTTCTTTTATAAAAGAAAAACTTATGTATTTTTTTAAATCAAATTTAAGTGGGATGTCTGGCTTTGAAATTGTATTGCCTTTAAAAACCGAAGATAAAAAATATGTTTATGTGATTTTGGGATGGATACCTTATGATTTTAAAGAAAGTTTTAATCTCGATTTTATAGACTCAAACAAGGAGTTCATTGTCAATGGAGCCCTAATATATTCTAAAGAGAGAAAACCTTTAATACCTGAGAATGAATATTCGGCAAGTATATGGTACCTCCTAAATACTGATGAGATGGATAATTTTCATAAAATTGAGTCAAGTCCATATATTCTTAAAATTATTGATCAAAATAAATTTGAGAATCTTTTAATTGAATTTGAGCCATCAAACATAACAAATAATCACCTGCAATATGCAGTTACATGGTTCCTGCTATCAATTGTTATATTGATCATGTATATCTATTATATAAGACAAGGAATTACTAAAAATGAAGTATAGAAGCACAAGAGGAACTAATGAGGAGACGTTCAAGAAAGTTCTTTTTGCTGGTTTAGCTGAGGATGGTGGACTTTACGTACCAATGAATTGGCCTCAAATAGATGTTAATAAAATAGATAAGAATATTAGCTACAAAGACCTTACAAAATTAATACTTTATCCATTTGTTAAGGATTTTATTTCTATAATTGAACTGGAAAACATTATTAATATTTCCTACTCAAAGCAGTTCTCATCGGAAAACCTAGTATCATTTAAAGAACTTAGCGATAACGAAATACTGGTTGAATTATTTAATGGTCCTACACTTGCTTTCAAAGATTTTGCAATGCAATTACTTATTCCTTTATTTGATCATTTTTTAGAAAAAGAAAAGAAGAAAATAAATTTGATTGTTGCTACTTCTGGTGATACTGGATCTGCAGCAATTAATGCAGTAAAGCAAAGTAAGAACATAAGTATATTTTGTTTATATCCTAGTAAAAGAATTTCAGATTTTCAAAGACGTCAAATGTCAACTGTGACAGAAAGCAATATTTTTTTGTGTGAAATTGACGGTACATTTGATGACTGTCAAAAAATTGTAAAAGATATTCTTAAGGATACTCAGTACAGTTCTGAAAATAATATATCTGCCGTCAATTCGATTAATTGGGCACGAATACTAATTCAATGTGTATACTATTATTATACATATATAAATTATTTTGATGCATCTAGACCAACAGTTAACTTCTCTGTTCCTACAGGTAATTTTGGTGATATTTATGCAGGATATGTAGCCTACAAGATGGGTCTACCAATAAATAAATTAATAGTTGCTACAAATGAAAATGATATCTTACACAGATTTATAAATACAGGAATCTACCAGACAGAAAGTGTAAAAAAAACAACAAGCCCAAGTATGGATATACAAATAGCAAGTAATTTTGAAAGACTTTTGTTTGATATCATGAGTCAGTCAAATGAAAAAACAGCATCAGCAATGAATTTATTTGAAGAAAAGGGAAAATTAACAGTAGAGCGACAGGACTTAAATATTATTTCAAATATCTTTGCATCTGAAAGCACGCATCAAGAAGATGTTAACAAAATAATATCAAATGTTCATGAAATTCATTCATATCTCATTGATCCTCATACAGCGACCGGCATAAATGCCTCAAGAAAGACAAATGATAGTGATCGCATGAATTTCACATTATCAACTGCTCATCCTGTAAAGTTTTCAGAGACAGTTGAAATGGCTGTTGGAAAAAATCTCGATTTATTAAGTAATTACAAGGATTTATTTAGTAAAGATGAAAAAATTCACTCCATCCAAAACAATACAGATGAAGTGAAAAAATTTATTTTAGAGAATAAAAATTAAATGTCCTTTTTAACGACATATTACCCAAAGAGAATTGAATTTGAGCTAAAAGGCAAAAATGTCTTTTTAAGACCCCCTGAGTATAAGGATTGGAAAGCTTGGTCATCATTAAAAGAAAAAAATAAATTCTATCTCAAACCGTGGGAACCTCTTTGGTCGCCCTCAGAACTTGAAAGAAGTTCATTTGTAAAAAGAGTTAGATTTTTCGAGAAGCTAGCTTTAGACGACAGTGCTTACTCTTTTTTAATTTTTGAATGCAAAACTAAAAATTTAATAGGTGAAATAAATATTAACAACGTTCAAAGAAGCGTTGTGCAGTCATGTTCAATAGGATATTGGATTTGTGAAGAAAAAATGGGTCAAGGTCTAATGAGCGAAGCATTAAATTTAATTAAAAAGTTCATATTTGATGAATTAGATCTTCATCGGTTAGAGGCTGCATGTTTGCCAGTCAACAAGCGATCTCTTAGAACACTTAAAAATAATGGCTTTGCTATTGAAGGACTCGTAAGAAAGTATTTGAAGATAAATGGTAATTGGGAAGATCACCTCCTTTTATCTTGTATTAAAGATGAAAGTTTATAGTATGCGCCTATGGTAGATCTTATAGGAAACAAAATTCCAGATATTAAGCTTGTAAAAATGGATAGTGAAAAAGGCCCACAACCTCTTTCTGTGTTAGACTTTTGTAAAGACAAGAAAGTAGTAATGTTTGGTGTTCCTGGCGCTTTCACACCGACTTGCTCTAGGAATCATTTGCCTGGATTCATAGATAAAGCTGATGAAATGAAAGCCAGAGGAATTGATGAAGTTATTTGCTTTGCTACAAATGATATATTCACATTGTCTGCTTGGGAAGAAATGTCAGGCTCCATTGGCAAGATCCTATTTTTATCAGACAGCAAGGCAAAATTTTCTAAATCTATTGGAACTGATTTTCCTGATAGCTTTGGCACATCAACAAAAACTCAAAGATGCTCGATATTAATCAATGATGGCACGGTAGAGAAGTTTTTTGTTGAAGACGAAGATGGACAAGTAAGCGTTAGTAGTGCAGATAATATGCTTGAAAATATCTAATTTGAAATTGCGGAAGTAGCTAATTTATCAGCTATTTCATTTCCAAAGTCACCAGAATGACCCTTAACCCATATCCAGTCGATATTATGTAGCTCAACAAGTTCATCAAGATCCATCCAAAGATCTTTGTTTTTGACATCTTTTTTGTTTGCAGTTTTCCAATCATTTGTTTTCCATTTTAAGATCCATTCTTGGATACCTTGCATTACGTATTTTGAGTCTGTAAAAAGTTTTATTTTTGAATTCTGATCAACGTATCGAAGAGCTTGAATAACAGCTACTAATTCCATTCTATTATTGGTTGTGTCTTCATCAGATCCATTTAACTCAATCTTCTCAATACCTTTTTCAATATAAACCCCCCAACCACCTCGTCCGGGATTTCCAGAGCAAGCTCCATCTGTGTATATATATAAAATATCAGAGTCCATATTCACTAGCTTTTCTTACTGACTGGTGAAATTTTAACTTAGAAATATACTCATTTGGATCTTTCTTTAAAATTAAGTCACTGTCTTCATGAGAATAAAAATCAAGAAGTCTTGTTAGCAAATATCTTAATGCGGATGCTCTCGCCAAGAGAGGCAGGGCTTCAACTTCTTCATTAGAAAATTTTCGTTCTTGGTTATAACTTCCTAATAGGTACTTAGCTTTAGTTGGATTAAATTCATTATTACTATCCTCAAAACACCAGGCATTGAGACAAATAGCAATCTCATATGCGTAAAAATCATTACACGAAAAATAAAAGTCAATAATACCTGTTAGATTATTTTCTTCAAAAAAAATATTATCAGGAAATAAATCTGCATGAATTATACCTGATGGTAAGTCTTTACTTATTTCTCTTGATAAGAATAAGAATTCATCTTCTATGAATTTTAGTTTTTCATCATCAATATGCTTTTTATAAGTCTTTAACTTTTCAATAATAATACCAAGCTTATCGAAACCCAGCTCATTTTCTCTTTTTATATTTAGTTTTTCAGAGGCATTATGCATTTTGGCGATGGTTAGGCCAAGATTAGAACAATGAATAGGTTTTATTTTCTCTAAAGAACTGCCTGTAAGGAATGAAGTAATAACAGCATGCTTTTGTTTAATGGAATTGGAGAAATTACCCTGTTTATCCTTAATGACCTCAGGACATTTGATATCGTGGGCATTGAGATGATTCATTAAATCAAAATAAAACGGAAGATTCTCTTGATTTGTTCTTTCCTCAAAAATAGTCAGGATAAATTTTTTTTTATCTGCAGTGAGTAGGTAGTTTGAATTTGAGGTTCCACCTTTGATTCCACTAAACTCATTTATTTTATCAATGTTATATTTGCTCAAAAAAAGGTTGAGTTCATCAATTGATATTTGTGTATATACAGCCATTAACTATATTTATAGCTCAGAATAAGTTAATTAAGTAATAATTTATGTCTTGAGTTTATTTATCTGGTTTATTGATTGCTCAACTAATTTTTTTGAGCTTTGTTCATTAATATTTTCAATGATAATTTTTTCAGCAATATTGACCGAATTCGCTACTATCTCCTCATTTACTTTAGAAATCGCTACTTTTTCTGCTCTTGATATTTTATCGATTGCTTGCTGCTCAGCCCTTTTGATAAATTCTTCTGCTTTAGCTTTAGAGGTTTCCTCATGATTCTTTGCAATTTCTTTAGCCTGATTAATTATGCTGTTTGCTTCTTCATCTGCTGACTGAACTTTTCTTTCGTATTCAGCAACGAGAGAATTTGCTTCTTCTTTTAGTTTTCTTGCATTATCTAATTCAGATTTAATATTTTCAATTTCACCATCAAGAAGCTTTGCCATCATTGACGGCGCTTTTATGAAAAGTGCGACTGCTATAAAAATTAGAAATGCTACAAATACCCAAAACGAAGGATCAGAAAATAAATATGACATTAGTTATAAATTTCCATATCAATTAAGCTTTTTTGAGATTTCATCATCACTAGGAACACTCTCAACATACTTAGAAACGATAGATTTAATAGTGTCTATAGTAGCTTTTTTAATTTCTTGTTCAGACTGTTGTTTTTGTTGATGAATTTTCTTTTCAGACTCTGTAATCATTGCATTAATCTTGATTTCATTATCTTTTTTTAATTTATCTAAGTATTCATTCATAGTGGCTTTAGAACTTGAGACTATTTCATTTGACTCAAGAGATGCAGAATTCATTTTATCGTCATAATTTTCTAAAATTTTACTTGCTTCAGAATTAAGATTTTCAGCATCGTTAATATCATTAGAAATTTTATCTTTTCTTTCTTCTATTGTTGTGCTGAGCCTTGGAATCACAAATTTCCACATGAATAAATACAAAGCTGTAAAAGTAATTATCAGCCAGAATAATTGTGATGGGAAAGTTGAAATATCCATTTGCGGAAGGCCAGCAGATTTCTGACCTTCAGCATAAGCTCCAGATAAGGGCAAAACAAAAATAAAAATTTTAAGAAAAAATTTCATTATATTTTAACCAAAAAGAATTAGGAATGCTATTACGAGAGCAAATAGTGCAATTGCTTCAACTAGTGCAAATCCCAAAAGTACTTGTCCAAATGCCTGCGGTGCTGCTGATGGATTTCTAAATATACCTGAAACGTACGCTCCAAATACTGTTCCTATACCAGCTCCAGATCCTGCAACACCAATTGTTGCTAATCCTGCTCCTATAAGTTTTGCTGCTTCTACTTCCATTTTTGTTGTCCTTTCTTTGTTTATTAAAATTTAATGATCCGGATGAAGGGCGTCATTTAAATAGATACAAGTTAAAATAGTAAATATGTATGCTTGAAGAGCTGCAATTAATGTTTCAAGCGCATATAAAACTACAAGAAAGATTAATGGAGCAAAGCCAAGAAAACCAAGCATCACGATAAATCCTGCAAAGATTTTTAATATACTGTGACCTGCAAGCATGTTTGCGCACAATCTTACGGATAAACTGATTGGCTTAGATAAATAAGATATGATTTCTATTGGAACAATTAAAGGCGCTAGAAATATTGGAATACCTGATGGATAGAATATTCTAAGATAACCAAGGCCGTTCTTCATGAAACCGATTATTGTTACCGCTAAAAAAATTAAACCAGCAAATGCAAAGGTAACAACAAGATGACTTGTCACTGTGAATGTATAAGGAATAAGGCCAATAAAATTACAAAAGAAAATAAACATGAACAAAGAAAAAATAAATGGGAAATAAGCTCTCCCTTGATCTCCGACCTGATCACGCAACATGTTGGCAATAAAATTGTATGATAACTCGGATAGCATTTGCATTCTATTTGGAATGATGGACCGTTTTGATAAGCCTAATATAAAAAGAGTCATCGTGGCTGCTATCGCGAAGACCATGAATAGAGATGAATTGGTAAACGAAATATCTATGCCTGCTATTTGCATCTCAGCAATTTTAGAGATTTCAAACTGATGTATTGGATCTATAGGATTATCTGCAGCCATTGAGTTATTTTTTAGTTATTTTGAAGGCTTTTTGCAACCCTAAAAACATTAAGAATTCCCGCTGCGCTGCCCAGCAGGAAGAAGATAATTATAAACAAGGGTCGCGTCTCAAAATAATTGTCTGCCAAGATCCCTATGCCAAGGCCAACGGCCATTGCTGCGACAATTTCTACCACCACTTTCATGATTTTTCCTATGGGTTTAGGAGCATTTGGAGCGTCTGATGAGGATGACTTTTTAGCTGCTTGAATTTTCTCTTGCAGGTTACGAATGTCATTCTGATCAGATGACATTTAAGCAACAGCCCCAATTTCCTCAGCTTTCTTAAGATCTACGGAGACTATTTGACTAACTCCTCGCTCAGCCATCGTAACGCCAAATAGTCTGTCCATTCTAGACATGGTTAGGGCGTGGTGTGTTATTATTAAAAACTTAGTATTGGTCTTGTCTGTTATATTGTCTAACAGGCCACAGAATCTCTCTACGTTAGCGTCATCCAGTGGAGCATCGACCTCATCGAGTACACAAATCGGTGATGGGTTGGTAAGAAAAACCGCAAATATTAATGATAGTGCAGTAAGAGCTTGCTCTCCGCCTGAAAGGAGAGACATAGATTGCAATTTTTTACCTGGTGGACTGACCATCATTTCTAATCCAGCTTCTAACGGATCATCCGAGTCAATAAGTTCAAGATGAGCCTTGCCTCCATTAAATAATTTTACGAATACATCTTTAAAGTGACTGTTTACAGTATCGAAAGCTTTTAATAACCTTGTTCTACCTTCTTTATTTAAATCTTCAATTGAGATTCTCATTTTTTTAATTGCACTCTCGAGATCCTCTTTTTCTTTTGTCATGTTCTCTAATTCATCATCGATTTCTTTTGTTTCTAAATCAGCTCTTAAATTTACTGCGCCCATTGTTTCACGTTGTTGCTTTAATCTGTCTAATCTCATTTCAGTTCTATCTGCATTTTTTTTTATCGTATCTAGATCCTCGGCAATATTTAAAACACTTACGATGTCATGCGGTACACAATTAAACTTTTCTTTTGACTCATCTTCTAGCTCTTTCAATCTGGATTCTGCTAATTCTTTTGTGGCCTCTGTTCTTCCTTTTGACTCTCTAATATTAGCTAGATCATTCTGTGCTTTTCGAAGCTTGGCCTCAATTTTTTTGAGCTCATTATCTGCTTCAGCAAGTCTATCGGCAGCAAACTGCCTTTCTGTTTCTGCAAACCCTTTTGTTTCAATCAACTGCCCTCTTCGTTGAGCAATTTCTTCGGGCCTATTTGAAATTTTTTTCAATTCTTCTTCAGATTTTGTTTTTCTGGATGCTAATTTTTCTATCTGCTCTTTGGACGATCTAATTGTTTTACTTAATCTTTGATATTCGTAGGTCCAATCACTTTGCTTTTGTTCAACATCTTTTTGTCTGAGTTGTTCTCTCAGTTCCAATGACAAGGTTGCAGCTTTTTTAGCTTCATTACTCGACCTATCGTAGACATTTCTTGCTTCTTGAGATGCCTGATTTGCGTCTATTACCTTTTCGGTTATCTCTTTTAAGTGGAAGTAGAATTTCTCCTTAAACTTAGATGTCCAATTATGTGGATCATCATAGCCTTCAACCTCCTTAAGAGTTGACTCTCGTGATTTTAAGTTTTCTGAAGTTATGAGTGTATCTTGCCATTCATCTCTTTTAGAATTTTTAATTTGATTGTACTGTTCTATCTCTTGATCGAGATCTAGAATTTTTGCTTCTAATTTTTCTTTTTCTACTTTTAGTTGATCTATTGTTTCGTTGCTTATTTCATCTGTATTTTGACCATTATCTTCTGTATCCCTTCTAGATTTTAATGCCTCAAGATCTTTTATTGCATCCTCAAGCTGAAATTGCTCTCTTTCATTGTCACTAATTATTTGTTGTATTGAATTTTCGAGGTTTTTCTTTTCATCTTTTATTCTTTCCTCTTCTTGATCAAGAGTGTCTCTCTCAAGATTAATTCGATTAAGCTTAGCAGCAGCTTCAATCTCTTTTTCTCTTAGAGGCTTTATCTTCTCATTAGATTTTAGTTGCTCGTTAGTTGCTTGGGTAACCTCTAGAGTAAATTTTTGAATTTGTGACTCACTTGTTTTCAAATCCTCATCAGACTTTTCGAAAGACTCCTTTAATGAGGTCCATTTTAAAAAAAGCACTATGCCCTCTAATTTACTGATTTCAGAGGAGATGGATCGGTAAGTTTCAGCTTGTTCTGCTTGCTTTTTTAGATTGTTTATTTGAGTATTCAGTTGTTTCATTAAGTCTTTAACTCGCTGGAGATTATTTTCAGCACCTTTGAGTTTTAGTTCTGCCTCATGTCTTCTTGAGTGAAGACCAGAAATCCCAGCCGCTTCTTCCAATACTGACCTTCTGTCTATTGGTTTTGCATTTATTAGAGCCCCAACTCGACCTTGGCTAATAAGAGAAGGTGAGTGAGCTCCGGTAGAAAGGTCTGCAAAGAGTCTCTGCACGTCTCTTGCTCTAACATCTTTGCCGTTAATTTTGTAATCAGAACCTCTTTCTACTTCAATTTTCCTTTTTACTTGAATTTCTGTTTGATCATTAAATTCTGATGGCGCCTTTCTATCTTCATTATCTAAATAAATTGTGACTTCAGCATTATTTCTTGATGGTCTATCTGCAGTGCCTGAGAAAATCACATCTTCCATTCCCGAGCCCCTCATACTTTTTGCTGATGTTTCTCCCATACACCATCTTAACGATTCAACTACATTTGATTTACCGCATCCATTAGGGCCTACAATCCCAGTAAGACCTTGTTCAATATTTAACTCAGTTGGGTCAACAAAAGATTTAAAGCCTAAGATTTTAATTTTTTTAAATTTCATTAATTAATTTTTTTCTCAATTATCTTTTCAAACTCTGAAAAAGACATATTTCCCGAATAGAGGTCTCCATCTATAATAAAGGATGGGGTAGAGGAAACATCATAATCCTCAACGGCATCTATTCTCATTGTCAAAATAAAATCTGTTATTTCTTCATTTTCCATGCAGGAATTGAATTCGTCCTCAGAAATGCTGAATAATGTAGAATATGTTCTTAATGCATCTGTGCTGTTTTCTAGCACTCGGTCACTTTGTTTTGTAACAATCCACTTTTTTTGATCCTGAAATAAAAGTTTTTCCATAGCAAAAAAATCTTTTTCGTCTGTGCAGTGTAGTAGTTTAAAAGCATTTAAATCAATTGCATTCAACGCAAAGGGTCTGACCTCAAATTTAATTTTTCCCGTATCAATATATTTCTCTTTAATTTCCGGAAAAATATTATTGCTGAAATCTGCACAGTGACTACAAGTTAAAGAACGGTACTCAACAATAGTCAATGGAGCAGCATCATCTCCAAGCTGCATTCCTGTTAATGTGCTACTTATGGCTAGCGATTGATAAAACACTAAGAGTGACACAAGAAAAATAGAGAATTTATGAATACTTTTCATTTTTAATAATTATAGCCTACATTTTGTATACAATGACTAAAACAATATACAACATGTTGAATATACTCAATTTTTACCAATTTTAATAGGTTTTATTGCACAATTCTAATTACAAAAAGAATTTGTCAAAATTTCGTCTTAGAAATTTTTGAAGCAATTTTTTCAAAGCTTTTTTTTAGTTCTGGAAAATCTGATAGCTCTTCATATGTCTTATTTTTCTCTTTAATTTCACTATCTAATTGATTGAAATTAATATCTTTTCTGGATTTTTCATTTTTTAAATTGATTTGAATTATTTCAATCTTCTCAACCGCATTGTAGCCAAAAAATAAATTTATTTTATCTACAATTTTTTTATGCTCATGTTCAAAAGCAAAAGATATACTTCTATCAACTTTAACCACAAGTTTGCCCTTTCCTTTAGGGCTCGAGTTCGTTGTTTTGATTTTAGTTGGGTAGGACAATTTATTAAAACTTGTACCAACAATTTTCTCCCAATTTGAAAGTAGTTCTAGTTCAAAAAATCCTCTATTTTTTAATAATTTCTTTGCGTCATTTGGTAGAAGATTTGATAGAATTTGAGGTCCACTAAGTTTTTTATAAGACATATTAGAAATTAGCATGAAAACTCGCAATAAAGATAAATATTTTTCAGAAAATTTGATCTTATGGTTTAAAAAAAACAAAAGAAATTTACCCTGGCGAAGATCTGTATCACATAAAGACTATCCTTACAGGGTGCTCGTGAGTGAGTTCATGTTGCAGCAAACTACTGTTTCTACAGTGATACCTTATTTTAATAAGTTTCTTAAAATCTGGCCGAATATAAAAACTTTGTCCAAAGCTAATATTGATGATGTATTAATTCAATGGCAAGGATTAGGGTACTATTCAAGAGCAAGAAATTTGCTCAAGACTGCAGAAATAATCATGCTTAAACATCAGGGTGATATTCCTAGAAGTGAAAATGAACTTAAAAGTTTACCTGGTATTGGAGAATATGCTTCTGCGGCGATCCGATCAATAGCATTTAACAAGAAAGCGTCGGCAGTAGATGGAAATGTAAAAAGAGTAATAGCAAGATTTTATGGCCTAACGGGAACCCTTGACGAAAATAAAAAAAAAATTGATGAAATTGCTAATAGGATTTGTCCCAACAAAAATAATAGAGATTATACACAAGCAATTATGGAAATAGGTGCGTTAGTGTGTAAGGCAAAAAAAATTAATTGTGATGTTTGCTGCATATCCCAAAAATGTACTGCATATAATAAGAAGCTAGTTCATTCTATTCCTGAACTTAAAGTGAAAGTTAAAAAGAGAAAACTGAACTGTATTTCATTTATTTCAATTTTTAATGATAGATTTGTGTTATTGAAAAAGAGATCAAGTGAGGGAATTCTTTCTAATCAATGGGAGTTGCCGTCAACAGAATGGAAAGCAAAATCTATTAAGTTTTCAAGAAAAGAAACTCCATTTCCAAATGCACATTGGGAAAAGACAGCCATAAATTTTAAGCATTCTTTTAGCCATATGGATATTCAAAACGTTGCTTATTATGCCAGGAATAATAATAAATGCTTATTAAGCAACTCTTCTAATTTGAAATGGGTTAATGTTGATAAATTAAGTGATTATGCTGTAACCACAATGAGTAAGAAAACATTGAAAAAGTTTAATTTAATTCCGATCTAAGTTTTTGCCTTAGAATATCGATTGGTTTTAATTCACCTTCAACATCAAAATGCCAGAAAGTCCATCCGTTACATGCTGATGCTGATTGAACTTCAGCACCAATTTGATGAATAGAGCCTGTGTTGTTAGAGCTGATAACAGAACCATCGGCTCTAACCTTAGCTTTAAATTTTCTCTTGTTATCATATAGCACTGTACCTGGCTCAATTAATTTTCTTTCTATTAACCACCCAAAAGGTATTCTAGGCTCTGCCTTCTTTGATTGACTTATATTTAACGATTCAATTTCATACGAATTAATTTTACCTATGCGTTTTTTTGCGGAATTTACATAGTACTTATCTTTTTCAATGCCAATATATTTTCTTGATAATCTTTTCGCTACGGCTCCTGTAGTCCCCGTTCCAAAAAAAGGATCCAATATAACTTCACCCTTATTTGTTGAAGAAATAATAATTCGGTGCAAAAGCCCCTCCGGTTTTTGTGTAGGATGAAGCTTTTTACCATCATCATTTTTTAGTCTTTCATGACCACTACATATCGGAAGATACCAATCTGAACGCATTTGCATATTTTCATTGAGTGACTTCATAGCATCGTAATTAAAAGTATATTTTTTAGAATTTTTATCTTTACTCGCCCAAATTAGAGTTTCATGAGCATTAGTGAAGCGCTTACCTCTAAAATTAGGCATTGGATTTGCTTTTTGCCATATAACATCATTGAGTATCCAATAACCTAAGTTCTGCATGATATAACCAATCCTAAAAATATTATGATAGGAACCAATAACCCAAATTGTACCTGTTGGCTTTAATACACGTTGTGCTTCTTTAAGCCAGGCATGAGAAAACTTATCATATTCTTCAAAGCTCTCAAATTGATCCCATTCATCGTTTACGGCATCAACTTTTGAATTATTTGGTCTGTAAAGATTTTGATCAAGTTGTAAGTTATATGGAGGATCTGCAAATACTAAATCAACACTATTGCCAGGAAGATTCTTTAGCTCTTCAATTGTCTCACCACAGATAATGTTGTCATAATTTACTGCCGTATTTTCATGGACCGTTTTCATAGCGGTAATATGATTCAAAATAGAATCCAGGTCAATAGTATTTAGAATCAATAACTTAAATAATTTTCTTAATTCAATATATTGTGTACTGGTTTAAAAGATTTCCGATGTATTGGGGTAATTCCATAGTTTTTTAGAGCTGATAGGTGCTCTTTTGTTCCATAACCTGAATTAGTTTGAAAGCCATATTCTGGAAATTGCTCTGAATATTTAAGCATAATTTCGTCTCGATAAACTTTAGCAAGAATAGATGCTGCTGCAATTGAAACAGACTTACTATCTCCTTTAATAATACTAATGGTGTTGTTTTTTATATCTGGTTTGAAATTACCATCGATAAGTGTTGTTTTCGGAACGACTGATAGTCCATCACTTGCTCTTTTCATTGCTAATAATGAAGCTTGTAAGATATTGATCTCATCTATTTCTATCTCCGATGCAGCGCCATAGGCATAAATACTATTCTCTTTTATCTTTTCCGCTAACAATATTCTCTTAGCTTTAGGAATTTTTTTAGAGTCATTTATTCCTTCTGGAATATTTTTTCTATCAAGTATTACGGCTGCTGCAATTACTGGACCAGCAAGTGGACCTTTACCAACTTCATCAATACCAGCAATGGGTAAGGAAAAGTTATTTTCAAACGCAATTAATTTCTGAAAGTCAAATTTCAATTTATATTTTTACTTTTTTCTTTAAACTTTTTAAATCTTCCCAAGAAAACTTTTTTTGAGCTGGCTGTCTTAACAAGAAAGCTGGGTGGAATGTAGGTAGTATCGGATACTTTTTTTTATTAATTTCTATATCCAACCACTTTCCCCTAATCTTAGTAATCCCCTCATTATTTTTAATTAGTGCATAAGTAGCAGTGCTTCCTAATAATAAAATTGCTTTTGGATTTACTATTTCGATATGCTTTTTTATCATTGGTAAACATATCTCAATCTCTTCGTCTGTTGGCCTTCTGTTATTTGGTGGTCTCCACGGAACAATATTCGCAATGTAAACTTTTTCTCGATTTAGATCGATGGCCTCTAGCATTTTATCCAACAGCTTGCCACTTCTTCCAACAAAGGGCTTCCCTTGAATATCCTCATCATGACCTGGAGCCTCACCTATAAGCATGATTTTTGCACTTGGGTTTCCATCTGAAAAAACCATATTTGTTGCGCTTTTATGAAGTTCACAGCCTTTAAAATTTGACATGTATTCTTTTAATGATTCTAGACTATCAATATCGAGAATATCTTTTTCGATTTCATGCTGAGGAAAGTCTGTTTCTTTTTTTGACTGGAGCTTATCAGGCGATTTTATTGTTCCTTTTCCATACCTATTTTTTGCCATATTTCCTATATTTTCATCAACCCCGCTTAATTTATATTGATTTAGTAGTTTTATAGTATTTTGAATATCTAACTTCGTCATAAACAAATTGAATTATAATGCTTATAAACTAAATATATAGTTAATAATGGAGACTGATACTCATAGAGAAGCGATGGAGTACGACGTAGTTATCGTCGGAGCGGGACCCTCGGGTCTAGCAACTGCTATCAAATTAAAGCAAATTAATGCTGATGCAAACGTGTGCATAGTTGAAAAGGCCTCAGAGGTCGGAGCCCATATTTTGAGTGGAAACGTATTTGAAACCAAAGCACTAGACGAACTATTGCCTGACTGGCAGTCTATGGAAGGCTGTCCTCTAAAAACCAAAGTATCAAAAGAGAAATTTTTAGTTCTATCCGAAAAAAGCTATTTCTCTGTTCCATCATTTTTGTTGCCTCCCGTTCAACATAACAAAGGCAATTATATAACTAGCCTTGCTAATTTATGCAGATGGCTTGGGCAAGTTGCTGAAGGTATGGGTGTTGAGATATATCCTGGATTTGCAGCTTCAGAAATTCTTTATGATGAGCAAGGAAAAGTAAGAGGTGTTGCGACAAATGATATGGGTCTTGATATAAATAATGAAAAAAAAGACTCATATGAACCAGGTATAGAACTGCATGCCAAAGTTACTGTGTTTGCAGAAGGATGCAGAGGTCATCTAGGTAAACAATTAATTAATAAATTTAATTTATCAGAGAATTCTGATCCTCAGCAATATGGTATTGGTTTAAAAGAAATATGGGAAGTTCCGGAAGAGAATCACGACGAGGGAATGGTTTTACATTCAGTTGGATGGCCTTTAGAAAATGACACTTACGGTGGCAGCTTTGTTTACCATGCAGAAAATAAACAAATTTATTTAGGGTATGTTATTGGCTTAGATTATTCAAACCCATATCTCTCACCTTTTGAAGAATTTCAAAGATTTAAAACACATCCAGCCATTAAAAAAATGTTATCTGGTGGCAAAAGAATTTCATATGGAGCAAGAGCATTAATTGAAGGTGGACTTCAAAGCTTACCAAAAATGTATATGCCAGGTGCGTTACTTATTGGATGTGATGCTGGCACTTTGAACATGCCCAAAATTAAAGGATCGCATACTGCTATGAAAAGTGGAATTCTAGCCGCAGAAACTATCAATGAATTTATTTCCGAAAGAGTGTCTAATTTATCAGTTTATGAGGAAAAATTTAATAGTAGCTGGCTTTATAAAGAACTTCATGCAGCACGGAACGTGAAGCCTTTCTTTACTAGATTTGGAACAATGTTAGGCGTCATGTTAGCAGGAATTGATCAATGGTTGTTTTGGGGAAAAATGCCATTCACTTTATCCCACAAGCACGCTGACCATGAAACACTTATCAAAGCTAAAGACGCAAAAAAAATCGAATATCCTAAGCCTGACGGGGTACTAACCTTTGATAGGTCAAGCTCGGTTTATTTGACAGGCACATACCATACAGAAAATCAACCTGTTCACCTTCAACTAAAAGATAGTGAATTACCGATA
The DNA here is from genome assembly GCA_902604225.1 of uncultured Pelagibacteraceae bacterium. GTDB lineage: Bacteria > Pseudomonadota > Alphaproteobacteria > Pelagibacterales > AG-422-B15 > CACNXQ01. The sequence continues at coordinate 53,714 of CACKXV010000001.1, forward strand.
AATTACACACTGAACGAATACGACGAACCTTCACAAAGATATTGTCCCGTAGGAGTTTATGAAGTCCATCAGGATAATGAAAGCGAAACACCTATATTTGTGATCAATAGTCAAAATTGTATTCACTGCAAAACATGTGACATCAAAGAGCCGTCGCAAAATATTAATTGGGTGACACCTGAAGGTGGAGGTGGGCCAAAGTATGCAAATATGTAAAATTAGACGAGTATGAGTATTATAAGATTACTCTCTTTCATCTTAATATTTATTCTATCTTTCAGCTCAGCGAATGCCGCTAAAACAAATTTACCAAAAATAGGTGACTATTTAGTTGCAAACATATCAAGTAATTCAAATGATTATAAAATAACCAAAAGGTATTATCAAAAATTACACCGATCAAACCCAAATGATCTATTAGCTTTAGATCGATTACTACTTCTTAGTATCTTAGATGGTGACTTGTACAGCGCCAATAACTATTCATTTAAATTAGCTCAGGCAGGCTGTGATAAAAAAGTAAACTCATGCTGCATGAACAATCAGTCACCTCAGGGTCATCTAGTAAATGGCATTTCATATTTAAACTCTTACAAGCAAGGTTTTGCTGATCAGAGTTTTGCCAGTATATGGAGAGGAGAAATATCAGACAGTACTTTTGTTAGGCTTTTAAGGGCCTGGGTTTGGGCCGATAGTCCCTCTCTTGATAAGAGCATGGCATTGATCGACCTGATATCATCTGATGATCATCAATATCTCACCTTGGTTCATAAGGCTCTCATATATGACTTTGCAGATGAGATTGAATTAGCAGAAATTTTTTATGAGCAATCACTGTCTATACAAAATGATCTTTATGTAATGCAGTTATATTTAAATTTTTTGAACAGAAATAGTCTTGTAAAAGAAAAAAATAAATTTGTAAGTGAATATTTGTCTGATTATGATGATGCTTTTATAGAGAAGTTTACTAAATCCAATAATAATCGAATTATTCAGAATCCATTACAGGGAATTGGTATTGTTTTATTCAACGCACAATCATTAATCAAAAACGTTAATCAAGAATTGTCCCATATGTTGTTTCAATTGGCTTTAGAGACATCACCTAATATGCATGAGATAAAATATATATTTGCAACATTCTTGAGCCAAACACAAGATCAAGATAAAGCTCGAGATATCTTAAGCTTAATACCTAAGACTCATTATCTAGGACATTTTGCAGCAATTCAAATATCGGAAACATATAGTTATGAAGATGAAAGCGCTAAAGCCATCAATAACTTAAAAAATTTTTCAGAAAGCGAAGAAAATTTTGAAATATTTTTATCACTCGGAAATTTTTATCGATACGAAAAGGATTGGAACAACGCAATTAAGTCTTATCGAGCAGCACTCGATTTAGGAGAAGCATTAGATAAAGAAAACTTGTGGGAAGTTTATTTTAATATTGGGATAGTTCATGAAAGAACAAAAAATTGGAAATTAGCTGAACAAAACTTTATCAATGCGTTAGAACTTTATGAAGAACAGCCAGATGTATTAAATTATTTAGGTTATTCTTATATTGATATGGACCAAAATTTATCTACAGCCAAGGAAATGATTGAAAAGGCAATTTCTTTAAAGCCCAACGATCCTTACATTATTGATAGTCTGGCTTGGTATTATTATAAGGTTGGGCAATATGAAGATGCGCTCTCATTGCTAGAGTTTTCAATTGATATGATGCCTTATGATCCAACAGTTAATGATCATTACGGAGACGTACTTTGGATGCTTGGAAATGAAATACAAGCGAGATATTATTGGAAAAAAGCAATAGAACTGGATATTGATGAGCCTCTTCAAGAAAAGATTCATAGAAAACTACTTAAAGGAATCTGATATCATTGCACAAGCATACATTACAATCATACGCAAAAATTAATTTATTTCTTGAAGTAATTAAAAAACTTAAAAATGGTTATCACGATTTATCTTCTATTATCACAAGAATAAGTATTTCCGATAAAATTAAAATTGATACAGCAACTGATTTTTCTGCGAAATTTATAGGACCCTTTTGCTCGCAAGTAAGTCAAGAAAGCAATATTCATACTTTGTTTCAATTCCTATTAGATAATAATTTTATCAACCATAGTAATTATGCAATTCTTATTGATAAACAAATACCAGTTGGCTCTGGATTGGGAGGCGGATCCTCAAATGTTGCCGAAATTCTAAAGTACTTAATGAGTGAGGGCGCTTTATCAAAATCACAATGTTTATTAGCTGCAAAAGAACTCGGTTCTGATATTGAATTTTTTTTAGAAGAAGGTTCAGCTTTAATTAATGGTACTGGTTCTGTAAAAAGAAGAATAAATTTATTCTCAGATAAAATTTTTCTCATTATTTACCCACAAATTTTAATGAGTACAAAAATAATTTTTGAGCAGCATAATATATTGAGTAAGAGTAATTTTCTTTACGAGGGACAAACACAAATTAGTGATATATTGCAAGATACTTCAAATGACCTTGAGAAGACAGCTATAACTCTGCATCAAGAAACAGGAATGGTAAAGCAGTTTCTAGAAAACGATGAACATTGTGAGTTTGCTAGAATGACAGGAAGTGGATCAGCATTTTTTGGATGTTACAATGATGAAGTTTTCGCAAATGATGCTGCCTCTAAAATCAAAAAACTCTATCCTAAATGGTGGACTTGCCTTACTAGGACAATATAATCATTGCAAAATCTATTTGTTAAACTAAATAATGTAAGTGCGTTGGGGCGTGGCCAAGCGGTAAGGCACCGCTTTTTGGTAGCGGCATTCGGAGGTTCGAATCCTCCCGCCCCAGCCAAGGAAAAAAATATGAGCAACTTTTTAAATAAATATAAATCCGTTTATGATGTGTTTTTAGATAACTGGAGTTATCAGTCACATTTTGTCTTGTACCTTGAGGCCTTAATGCGTCAACAAACGCTGTTGCCCACTTATATCAAAGAAATGATCTTTGCCTACATATCTGGCCTTAATGGATGCCAATATTGTAAAAATATTCATGCCGAAATATCCAAGAAACTCCTTAGAGATGCGAACGAAGAAGACCCGCTTCTAGATATTGAAAATGCTGGTATAGAAGAAAAGTACAAACCAATTTTGAAACTGGCTCACAAAGTGAATGCAGATATAAAATCAATTGCTGATGAGGATGTAGATCAAGTTTTACAATATGGTTTCGATGAACAAGTAATTTCAGAAATTATTTCAATATGTGGCGCCGCACAATTTATGAATACAGTAGTTGTAGCTCATCGTATAAAACCTCTTGATGACGTTCAAAACATTGGCTCAGCAAAGATGATGATAGATAAAGGTTATGATGGACTCGCTGAATATATGATCTCAAAAAGAAATAAATAATTAGGTTATTCTTAATAAGCTCATTCCTAAGAAAAAAGCCCCAACTGTAAGAGTAAACGTTCCAATTATATAGATAATTGAAATCAGAATATTGCCGTTTTGAATTAGCTCAAAAACATCAACATTAAAAGAAGAGAAAGTTGTAAAGCCACCTAAGAAACCAATAGTGATAAACATTTTAAGATTATCAGAAATATTAATTTTAGCTGCGAAATAGCTCCATGCCAACCCAATTAGAAAAGCACCTATAACATTCACTGTGAGGGTTCCATAAGGAAAAGAACTTGCAAAAGATTTATTAATTTGCTCAATGAGAACATATCGAGTCAACGCACCCATGCCGCCACCGATAAATATTGAAACAATCAAACTCATTAATCTTTCATGCCTACAAGATGAGTTAAAATTCCAAAGTGATCACTGGGATAAATATCATTTGATTTATTTCCTATTAGGCAACTTTTTACAGGTTGACCTAGACCTTTTGGCCCTGATTTTGAAGAAAATATATAATCAATCCTTCGATCATACTCTAAAGTTTTCATTGCCCATTTATTTTCATTTGACCATGTATAACCTGGCTCACCCACATTTGTGAGGTTCCAAACATCTCTGAGAACTGTTTCATTGATTGGGTTTTTGTGCCCAGTGATCATTTTTATTTCATCACTCTCAGGATCTGCATTAAAGTCACCACACAATAAAACTGGAAATTTAGATTTTTGCAGATGGCTTATATACTTCATTAATTCTGTAACTTGGCTTTCTCTTACTGGTTGATGCTCGTATTTGTAGTTCAGGTGCGTACATATTACATTAATTGTAATACCGTTTTTATAGAGCAACTCAGCATGAATAAATAATTTCTTCTCATCTTTATTAGGGTCTGCTTTAAACATTGTTATTTGATGATTTTGTATTGGATATTTTGAGATTATAGCATTTCCAAACGCAACACCATCAAACTCAAAAGATTTTGCGTAAATATAATTGTATCCTAGTTTGTCTGCTATTATTTTTGCTTGGCTTTCATCTTCCTCTTCCCATACTTCTTGTAAACACAGTATATCAGCAGCTATTTCTTGGAGTTCTGATAAAATTAATGCTTCTCTCTTCTTATATGACTCAAACTTCCACCATAAATTCCAAGTCAGGAGCTTAATGGTCTCATCGCACTCTTCAATTATAATTGCATCAGGATCAGGAAAAGATTTATCACTCATTCAGTTACGGAAAGGCAACCATAATCGTTTCAGCTACATAAGCTGGCTTATCTTGACCTTCAATTTCTAGTGATACCTCGCTGATTACTTGCGTACCACCGTTATCTAATTTGTTAACTTCGTTTATTTTAGCTGACATTCTTACTTTAGAATTTACAGGCACCATGTTAATGAATCTAACTTTGTTTAAGCCATAATTTATCACCATTTTGGCGCCTGAGATAATCCATACTTGAGCGCTCAAAGGCACTGAAAGAGAGAGACTTAAAAATCCATGAGCAATTGTGCTTTTAGTTGGCAATTCTTTTTGAGCTTTTTCTTCGTCAACATGTATCCATTGATGATCACTAGTTGCTTCAGCAAACTGATTTATTCTTTCTTGATCAATAGTCATCCATTCTGAATAACCCATTTCTTTCCCTTTATATGACTCGATTTCATTAACATCAACTGTCAGCATAATATATCTCCCAATTCGTAATTTTTAATTGTAAAATCATAACGAAAATAAGCTAATAATAGAAGTTTTATAATGGAAAATATTCGAAGAACTAAACCTGATGATGAAATAAATATATCTAGTTTGTTGGATGAAGCATTTGGACCAGGAAGATTAGCAAGATCTGTATATCGTTTGAGAGAAATAAGACCTTTCATTGATGAATATTCATATGTCTATTTGAATGACTCAAAAATTGCTGCAAGCATCAGTTACAGTGAAACGTATATAAACAATTTATTTAAAGGACTTTTACTAGGTCCTCTTGCGGTCAGTCCTGCCTTAAAAGGCAAAGGTCACGGTAAAGAATTAGTAAAATACACAATTAAAAAAATCGAATTGAGCAATATTTATGATTTTATAATTGTCGTTGGTGACTTAGATTATTATTCAAAATTTGAATTCAATAATGTTGAGAAGCACTTAGAATTTTATGGTCCTGTAGATAAGGACAAAGTTTTGATAAAATTGATTGGTACAAAAATAAATATAAATGATATTGAGCAGTATAAATTTACGTAGAAAAAAATAATGAGTGATGATCAAGTAAACTTGAAGGGTATAGAAACAATCTATAGTTTCAGTAAATCAAATAAGAAATCTCTTCCTCCAATTGAAAAATGGAACCCTCCGTTTTGCGGAGATATTGATATGACAATTTCTAAATCTGGAAAATGGTATTACATGGGTTCAGAAATTAAAAGACCTGCTATGGTTAAATTATTTTCAGGTATTCTTAGATTAGAGTCTGACAATTCATACTATTTGGTCACTCCAGTTGAAAAAGTAAGAATTCAAGTTGAAGACGCGCCTTTTGTAGCGGTAGCTATAGCAAATGAGCAAAGTGAAGGAGTAAATACAGTAACTTTCCGGACCAATCTTAATGATGAAATTGTTCTTTCAAAAGAGAATCCATTATCAATTGAAATAAAGAAAAATGATGAACCCTCTCCATACATAACAGTTCGTAACAATTTAAGAGCACTTATTTCTCGATCAGTTTTTTATGAATTAGTAGACTTAGCTGAGACAATACCAATTGATGGCGTACCGTACTTAGCGATAAAAAGTCAGGGGGAAATTTTTAAAATTTATAAAGTAGAAGATTTATGATCGAAATTTCTCAATTGAGAAAGCTTTTTAAAGGGCCTGAAATAATATCACACAAATATTTTGACCAACTAACTGATGATTTGATTACAAGAGCGCATCATCCGTTAGCAAAACTTAAAAAAAAAAGTTTCAATTTGATACCGTCTGCAGTTCTAGTGCCTATTATTTATGAAGAAGATAATATAAAGATATTACTTACAAAAAGACCTACAAACCTTAAAGATCATGCAGGTCAAATAAGTTTTCCAGGAGGTAAAATTGAGACAGGCGATTTAACTCCTATAGAAACCTCTCTCAGAGAAGCATCTGAGGAAGTTGGGCTTTCTAGAGAACAAGTTGAAGTACTTGGAAATCTTGATGTTTACGTAACTGGAACTGGGTTCAGAATATTACCAATTGTTTCTGTAATTAAAGACTTTTCATCACTAAAAATTAATAAAAGTGAAGTAGATGAAATTTTTTATCTACCTTTAGAATTTCTTATGAATAAAAATAACCATCAAGAGGAAAGTGCAACCTATAGTCATGGCAATGAAAAATATGATTATGTTTATAGTGTTTTACCTTATGAAAACTATAAAATTTGGGGTGCGACAGCCGGAATGTTAATAAATCTTTATCAAATTTTAAAATGATATAAACATGCCTTTGTTATGAATAATTATTCTTCACTAATTTCAATCGAAGAAGTTAATCAAATATTTAAAATATTTGAGGGTTTTCAAAAGAACAGTATTTTTTTGGTAGGCGGCTGTATCAGAGATTCAATTTTGCAAAAAAATGTTACTGACATTGACTTTGCAACATCTCTGAATCCCGATGAAACAACTAACTTGCTCGATCAATATAATATTCAGTTTGTGGATGTAGGTAAAAAATATGGCACTGTCACAGCGATTATAAATAAAAAAAAATATGAGATTACATCTTTTAGAAAAGATATTTCAACTGATGGCAGACATGCAACAGTTACATTTACTAATAATATGAAGCTAGACGCTCAAAGAAGAGATTTTACTTTTAATGCACTATATGTTGATGGTGATGGAGAAATATTTGATTTCTATAATGGTCAAGAGGATTTGAAGAAAGGAAATGTGAATTTTATTGGAGAACCAAATGAAAGAATTAAAGAAGATTATCTTAGGATTCTTCGATACTTTCGCTTCCTCGCATTTTTTGAAAATAGCGATATTGATCCTGACTTGCAAAAAATCTTTACGGCCAATCATGCTCACTTAGCAAATATCTCTAATGAACGGAAATGGTATGAATTTAAAGAACTTTTGAAATTAAAAACACCTCATAATTCACTTCATATGATGGAGAGTGTAGGAATATTAAAAACTCATTTTGAAGGAGCCTTACTGGATGAGAATTTTAAAAACTTAATCGAAATTGAATCAAGAATCGGTGCCACTCCCAATCCAATAATTAGGTTAAGTACACTAATCGGAAGTTCGCTTGAAAAAACAAACAATTTTATCAATGCTTTTCCACTTTCTAAGGCGGACTCAACAGAGTTACTGAAATTATCAAGCTTAAATAAAAAAATTGTTTCATACCTCTCAATGAAAGAAGTTCGTTACTTATTGTATAAGCTTGGTAAAAGTGAGTTTCAAAATCAGATAATCATAAATTGGTCCCGAGATACTCAAAATAAGAACGAAGTTAACTGGAGATCTTTATACGAGGTAGCAAATAATTGGACCAAACCCAATTTTGAAATTTCATCTAAAGATGTTATTAACATGGGTATAGAACCTGGGCCAATGGTTGGGAGAATAATGTCAGAAGTTGAAGATTGGTGGGCTGAAAATGACTTTATCGATGACAAGTTTTCTCTTATCGAGCGCTTGAAAGCTATTGTTCAGGCTCAAAAGTAAAAAATTTTTTATTTGAATTCAATTTTTTTTATATCGTAATTTTTTTCACCTTTTGGTGTTGTCACAGTAACAAAATCTCCTTTTTCTTTTCCAATGAGCGCTCTGGCAACTGGTGATTTATACGACAATAAGCCTGACTCGATGTCTGCTTCATCATCGCCAACAATTTGGAATTTAGTTTTAGATTCATCATCTAGATCAGATAGTTCAACGGTTGCACCAAAAACAATAGTCTTCTGAGTTTTTGGAATATTATCAAGATTTATTATTTCAGCATTTGCAAGCATCAGTTGAATTTCTTGAATACGTCCTTCGATATGGCCTTGCTCTTCCTTGGCTGCGTGATACTCAGCATTTTCTTTTAGGTCACCATGCTCCCTAGCTTCAGCTATTGCTTGAATGACCTTTTGACGCTTATTGTTAATAAGATCATTTAATTCATCTTGAAGTTTTTTTGCACCTTTTACTGTAATTGGCTCTGTTTCCATTTCAATTTACTTCCACTTTGCGTTTGGTGGCATAGACATTAATATCGCATCAATATTACCGCCACTATTAAGTCCAAATTTAGTTCCACGGTCGTATAAGAGATTATATTCTACGTATCGGCCTCGTTTCAACAACTGAATTTCTTTCTGTTTTTTTGTGAATTTTTCAAACATTTTTCTGCGGACAATTTCTTTTACAATTTCTACGAAGGTTAATCCTATATCTTTAACAAAATTAAAATCATTATTCCAATCATCCATTTTATAATCAAAGAAAATACCACCGATACCTCTTATCTCTTTTCTATGCGGCAGATAAAAATACTCATCACACCATTTTTTATATTTAGGATAATAATTCTTACTGTGCTTATCACATGTATTTTTTAGTTTGGAGTGAAAGTTCTTTTTTAATATTTTGTCTTCTAAGCATGGTGTAGCATCAATTCCTCCCCCAAACCAACTTTTGCTGGTAATAATATGTCGTGTATTAAAGTGCAGTGCAGGAACTTTTGGATTCACTGGATGAAGTACTACTGAAACACCTGATGACCAAAAATTATTATTTTTTTTAGTGCCAGGTATTTGCTTTGCAAAGTCTTTTGGAAATTTCCCGATAACATTTGAAAATGCAACACCGCCTTTTTCAATTACATTACCTTCAATAATTCTATACTCTCCCTTTGACCATTTATTTTTTTTGAACTTAGCAGTTGATCCATACTCTTTTTCAAGTTCAAGAACTGCATCACATATTAAATTTTGAAGTTCTATAAACCAGGCTTTACAAATCTTTTTATTCTTTTTCATACTATATTGTTTTTAACTGCCTTATGGCTTCAGAAATTACTATCGCAGATGATGTGGCTACATTGAGTGATCTAGCACCTGCTTTCATGCTAATCTTAATCACCTCGTCTACTTGTTGATGAACGTATTCCGGCACACCCGCACTCTCTCTACCCACAATTAAATTGTCTGACTGATTAAAGATATAATCATAATGAGATTTACTTCCTTTTGTTGAAAGCAATATTTTTCTTCCATTTCTTTTTGTCATATAATCTGTCCAATCATCAAACTCACTTATCTTCACATTTTTTATATAGTCCATTGCAACACGATTTAGCGATTTTTCTGACAAGACAAATGAAGTGGGATGAATAATATCTATGTTCACATCAAAACATGAGCAAATACGAATCATAGCACCAGTATTTTGAGGAATATCAGGTTCAAATATCGCCAAATTCAATTTAAAATTTACCCTTCTCGATTTTCAGAGAAATATGCGTCATCTTGACCCAATTTATCCAACAATTGCTTATTTTATTTCGCATAAAAATGCTTATTTTAGAGTATATTAGCAATTAAATATTGGGAAGATAATTTGTCGGACAAACCTGTTACAAGAAGAAATTTTTTGTACATTACAACTGGAACATTTACTGCCGCTGGGGCTGCTTCATTGGTATGGCCTTTTGTGGATCAAATGAACCCAGATGCATCAGTAAAAGCATTGGCTTCTACGGAAGTTGACTTAAGACCTATTGCGCCTGGCCAAAGTATTACGGTTTTGTGGAGAGGTAAGCCTGTTTTTATCAGAAGAAGAACACCTGAGGAGATATCAGAAGCTAAAGCTGTATCTCTAGATGAATTACCGGATCCTCAAGATGACTCAGCTAGGGCTAAAAACCCAGAGTGGCTGGTAATGGTGGGAATATGTACCCATTTGGGATGTATACCACTTGGTCAAAAGGGTGAATATAATGGGTGGTTCTGCCCATGTCATGGTTCACACTATGATACATCAGGAAGAATAAGAAAGGGTCCAGCCCCTACCAATTTGGAAATTCCTGACTATGTATTTCTTAATGATAACACGATTAAAATTGGATAGATAATATGAGCGATAATTACGTACCAAAGTCAGCAGTTGGAAAATGGTTTAATGAGAGGTTACCCTTACTTGACCTAATTTATGGACACTTAATGCCATACCCAACTCCAAAGAACTTAAACTATTTTTGGACGTTCGGTGGAATTTTGACGTTTTGCTTAGTAACGCAAATTATAACCGGCTTAGTGCTTGCTATGCACTATGTTGCTGATGCAGACTTAGCCTTTGCTAGCGTTGAACACATAATGCGCGATGTAAACTATGGGTGGTTGTTAAGATATATTCATGCAAATGGTGCATCTCTATTTTTTATGGCTGTTTACATTCACATGGCTAGATCTATGTTTTATGGTTCTTATAAAGAACCACGAGAACTTATTTGGATTATAGGTGTATTTATATTCCTACTTATGATCGCCACTGCATTTATGGGATACGTTTTGCCCTGGGGTCAAATGAGTTTTTGGGGCGCTACTGTGATAACCAACCTATTTAGTGCAATACCGATTGTTGGAGAGTCAGTGACTAATTGGTTATGGGGTGGTTATGCTGTAGGCAGTCCGTTGTTGACAAGGTTCTTTACCTTACACTATTTAATGCCTTTTCTTATCTTTGCATTGGTAATTCTTCATGTTTGGGCCCTTCACGTTCCAGGAAACAATAACCCTGAGGGGATCGATGTTGTTAAAGGATCTCAGGATACAGTTCCATTTCATCCACACTATGTTGTGAAAGATTTATTTGCACTTGTTGTATTTTTAATCATTTTTGCTGGGTTTGTATTTTTTGTACCAAACCTCCTGGGACATACTGATAATTATATTCAAGCTAATCCACTTCAAACACCCGAGCATATTGTTCCCGAGTGGTATTTTTTACCTTTCTATGCAATCTTAAGGGCTGTGCCAGACAAGCTTGGCGGAGTAATTTTAATGGTATCGGCCATTGCCATACTTGCTTTCTTGCCATGGCTAGATACTTCAAAAGTAAGGTCAGCAAAATATAGACCTCTTTACAAACAGTTCGTCTGGCTCTTCTTTGCAAACACTATTTTTCTTGGCTACTTAGGAGCGCAAGTAGCAGATGGTATGTATTTAATTATGGGTAGAATTGCCACTGTATATTACTTTGCTCACTTTATAATAATTTTGCCATTACTAGGGTACATCGAGAAAACCAAGCCTCTTCCTAAAAGCTTGAGCGAACCTGTTTTGTCAAAAAAGGAAAAAGAAATTCTTGCCTCAGGAGCAACTACATAAGTTAAATGCAATATTTATCAAAAATATTAATTTTAATTTTCTTACACATTGCCTTATTTCAGATTACTGTCCAAGCAGCAGAAATGAAAGAGCCTTTACATCCTGAATGGTCATTCGAGGGACCATTGGGTAAATTTGAGAGAGCTTCATTACAAAGAGGATACCAGGTTTATACAGAAGTGTGTTCTGGTTGTCATTCAATGGAATTATTAAGTTATAGAAACTTAATGGAAGAGGGTGGTCCCGAGTTCTCTGAAGCCCAAGTGAAAGCCATGGCAGCCGCATTTGAGGTAAAGGGCGCTCCAGATGAGTATGGCGACGTAGTTATGCGACCAGCTATTTTGTCAGACAAATTTGTCAGTCCCTATGAGAATGAACAACAGGGAAGAGCAGCTAACGGTGGAGCATATCCTCCAGATCTATCTGTAATGGTTAAAGCAAGACATGGTGGAGCAGATTATGTTTATTCATTACTGCTTGGATATGAAGATGCTCCTGAGGGCATGGTTCTTGATGATGGTGTCTACTACAATATTTACGCAAAGGGGCAAAAGATTGCAATGCCGCAACTACTTTCAGCTGATGCTGTTGAGTATAGCGACGGTACGGATGCAACTCCTGAACAAATGGCTAGAGACGTTACTATGTTTTTGACATGGACAGCAGAACCTAAATTGGAGGCGCGTAAGAGAATCGGTTTTAAAGTCATAACGTATCTATTAATACTTTCATTCTTGCTTTACTTTACTAATAAGCAAATTTGGAAAGAGTCACATTAGTATAATTATAAAAACTCTCATTATTTCAATAATTTAATTTTTTTCTTTATAGTAGATTGTCAGCATCGTTATCCACAAGTAGATAAAATCTGTCTCGAAAACCATTTTTAATTATTATAGGATTCAAAGTTAACTACATGGAGGAACTTAATGTTAGAAAATATTTTTAAATTGAATGAAAATGGAACGAGCGTAAGAACAGAAATTCTTGCTGGACTCGCTACATTTTTAACAATGGCTTATATCATTGTTGTTAACCCAGCAATTTTATCAACTGATGGTACAGGCATGGATTTTGGTGGTGTATTTGTTGCAACCATAATCGCAGCTGTTGTTGGTTGTCTGGTTATGGGATTATGGGCTAATTGGCCAATAGCACTTGCACCAGGAATGGGACTAAATGCATTCTTTGCTTTCGGCGTTGTATTTGGGATGGGTTACACCTATCAGCAAGCACTTGCTGCAGTATTTGTTGCAGGTATTGCATTCCTTATATTATCTATAACACCTGCTCGTCAGTGGATTATTAATAGTATACCCGTTAGCATGAAATTTGGAGTGGGAGCTGGAATTGGATTATTCCTAGCCATCATCGGTCTAAAGAATGCAGGAATAGTTGTTGATAGCCCAGCTACTCTAGTAACGCTTGGTGATGTTGCATCTATGCCTGTTATGTTAGCTGCTGTTGGTTTTGGAATAATGGCAGTATTAGATAAAAGAGGAATACCTGGATCAATAATCATTGGTATTTTGGCTGTAAGTCTTATTGCATGGATCACAGGTGTTAGTGCAATTGACGGTGTAGTTGGATCTGTACCACCAGCCGTGCATGCTTTCTCAATGGATTTTAGTTTGTTAGCTACTGCAGGATTTATTGGTGTTGCCTTTGCTTTTCTTTTTGTTGATTTTTTTGATACCGCAGGAACACTAACTTCCGTAGCCAATCTAACTGGTAAAGTTGATAAAGAAGGGAATGTTGATGGCATTGGTAAAGCTGTCTTGGCAGACTCCGCGGCAACGACGGTTGGCGCATTAGTGGGAACATCAAATACAACTTCTTACATTGAATCAGGAGCGGGGATAAAAGAGGGCGGCAAAACTGGTCTAACAGCTGTAACTGTTGCAGTTTTATTTGCTATTTGTTTATTTTTGGCACCATTGGCTCAAAGTATTCCTGCATTTGCTACAGCTCCTGCATTAGTATTTGTTGCAACTTTCTTCCTTAGAAACTTGAGGGATATCGAATGGGATGATGTTACAGAATACGCACCAGCTGTGCTGGCTGCGATCTTAATGCCATTAACTTTCAGTATAGCTCATGGAATAGCATTAGGTTTTATTGCTTATGTGATAATAAAAGCCTTAAGTGGTAGGCAATCAGATCTTAATGCTGGATCAATTGTAATAGGATTACTTTCGTTCTTATACTATATCTTCTTGTAAGATTTAATGATTGGCTTTGTCTTCCTCATCCCAGGGGAAGACGGGCCAAGTTTCCTGAGTAATTTCTTCAACATACGTATTAGCTAGCGGTAAACCTCTTGGCTTTGCATAAATTACTGCTAGATGCATATTAGGCATGTATTCTTTTAATGCTTTTGCTGTCCCACCTTTATCTACAATATCATCAATCACGAGCACTATTTCATCAGTTTTCGGAGCGCGATGAACAATTGCCTTTCCAGCCTCCCGATGAATATAACTTTGTATAGATACGATATCTACGTCCTGTATTCCTAGAGTGTAAGCAACAACAGCAGCAGGTACAAAACCTCCCCTGGAGACAACAACCATTTTATCGAAGTTAATATTTTTACTTTTGATTAAGTATCCAAGTTTTACAGCTTTCTCATGCATTTCCTCATAAGTCGGGAATACTAATTTATGTTCCATATCTAATTATTAAATAAAAAATGCATAACATCACCATCTTGTACAGTATATTCTTTACCTTCGCTACGCATCTTTCCTTGTTCCTTCGCTTTTATTTCACCCATACAGGCAATGTAATCATTATACGCAATAGTTTCAGCTCGAATAAAGCCTTTTTCAAAATCAGTATGAATCTTTCCTGCAGCCTGTGGTGCTGTTGTACCGAATTCTATGGTCCACGCCCTTGTTTCTTGCTCCCCTGCTGTAAAATAAGTAATTAAATTAAGTGTTTTGTAGCCGCTACGAATGATTTTATTCAAACCCGACTCCTCTAATCCTAAGCTCTGTACATACTCCTTTTGATCTTCATCACTTAATGAAGAAATCTGGGACTCTATTTCTGCAGAAATAAGAATAATTTCATTGCTAAAACTATTTTTAATTTTTTCTGTGAGTTCATTCCCACCTATAATTGACTCTTCACTAACATTACACACATAGATTGTTGGTTTAAAGGTAATTAAATTAAACTCCGACGAATTTGATTTTATCTCAGCTAAATTTTCAATTGTAATTGCTGGCTCACCTTTCCCAAGATGGTTAAGTAACTTTTCCGCTGCTGAGATTTTTATTTTTGCGTCTTTATCACCTTTTTTAGCTTGTTTTTCGAGACCAGATTTTAATTTTTCTAGTAGTTCAATATCGGATAAAACTAATTCAGTGTTTATTGTTTCAATATCATCCAAGGGGTCAATTTTATTACTTACGTGTGTTATATTGTCATCTTCAAAGCACCTAACCACGTGTATGATTGCATCAACCTCTCTTATATGTGATAAGAATTTATTTCCTAATCCTTCACCCTTTGATGCACCTTTAACAAGTCCAGCTATATCAAAAAATGTCAGTGAGGTAGGTATAGTTTTTTTAGATTTTGCTATTTCAGTTAGAGTATAAACTCTTTCATCAGGAACGATTACAGTTCCTTCATTTGGTTCTATTGTACAAAAGGGATAGTTGGCGGCTTCAGCAGAAATTTTCTTGGTAAGAGCATTAAATAAAGTTGATTTTCCAACATTAGGTAGTCCAACAATTCCACATTTAAATCCCATATTATAATTTAATGTTATTTAAGAATTGAGATTTATTCTCTGATATCAGCAATTTTAAGTGCGATGAAATACTAATCTTTAATTGGTCAACAATTTCCAACTCCTTTTTTTTAAAGTTGCCTAGAACATGCCTATTAACCAATTCACGACTTCCAGGGTGATCAATTCCAACCCTTACTCTGTTATAGTTTTTACCTATACATGAGTCTATGGATTTTAACCCATTATGACCAGCGGGTGATCCACCATTCTTTATTTTTACTTTTCCAAGAGAAATATCAAGGTCATCGTGGAAAACATAAACTGAGTCTAGATTGAGTTTGTAAAAATTAACGAGTTTTGCAATACTGCCACCACATTCATTCATGTAATCGCATGACTTAAATGTGAGTATTTTTTTTCTGCCGATAGAAAAAGTTGTTAAATCACCGTTGAATTTTTTTTCACTCTTAATAATTTCATTATTATCATTGATTTCATCAATAACAATGAATCCTATATTATGTCTATTTAAGGAATGTTTTTCACCAGGGTTTCCTAAACCAATTAGAGCAATCATACGTTTAAGAATATAGAAATTATGTATTAGTTGAAAGGTAAAGTATTAATCTTTAGCTTCTTCTTTTTTAGCATCACCAGTTGATGCTTCTTTAGCTTCATCAGTTGTTTCCGCTCCTTCTTCAGCTGCTTCTTCACCTTCTACAGGAGTTTCAGGTTCTTTGACAACAGTTGGCGCGGCAACTGATGCTACAGTAAAGTCACGATCACTAATTGTAGGAGTAATATCGCTTGATAAATTTGCAGCTGATATCCTGATGGTATCGCCAATATCTAAACCATCTAAATCAAATACAATTTCTTCAGGAATATTATTTGCTGGACAACTTAGTTGTACAGTTCTTCTGTTAACATTAAGAACTCCACCACGCTTAAGGCCAGGAGATAACTCTTCATTGATAAATCGAGTTGGTATATCCAGCGTGACTTTTGAGTCTTCTGCCAATCTTAAAAAGTCCACGTGAATTGGTTGATCTGAAAGTGGATCAAACTGAACATCTCTGGGGATTGCGAGATTTTTCTTACCAGCGATATTTAGAGAAATGATTCTTGTAAGGAACCCGCCCGAGTTGATTTCTTTTTGGACAGAAATTTTATCAAGGGAAATATTAAGAGACTCTTCACCCAATCCATAGATAACAGAAGGAATTTTACCAGAAGCAATGACTTTTTTTACTGCTGATTTTCCAGATTCTGCTCTTATTTCAGCATCTAAATTTGTTTCTTTTGACATAATAATGTTGTGGTACTTAGATTAAATTTACTTATATGGCAAGCATATTAATCAAAAATCAAACAGGCTGGATACCGAGCTTTCTTCAGAGATTCTTTTTATCGCTTCACCTAACAGATTGGATACATCAATAGAACGTATTTTATTGCCATTACTTAATAAATCTTGATTGTTAATAGAATTGGTAATTACCAACTCAGTCAATTTTGAATTATTTATTCTCTCGAGAGCTTTTCCGGTAAGTACGCCGTGCGTTACGTAGGATGTTATGCTATTAGCTCCAAGATCCATGATCCTGTTAGCTGCATTAGAAATCGTTCCAGCAGAGTCGATTATGTCGTCTAAAATAATACAGTCTTTTCCTTTAACATCTCCAATGATATTCATAACTTCGCTCTCACCTGGTTTAGATCGCCTTTTATCAACAATGGCTATTGAAGCACCGATTTTGTTAGCAATGGCTCTAGCCCTTACAACTCCCCCAATATCAGGTGAAACCGCAACTAAGTTTCCAATATCATATTTTTCTTTTATATCTTTTGAAAAAACTGGTCCTGCAAAAAGATTATCAGTAGGGATATCAAAGAAACCTTGTATCTGTTCAGCATGTAAATCTAATGTTAAAACTCTATCAGCCCCAGCAGTTGTGATTAAGTTAGCAACTAATTTTGCAGATATAGGCGTTCTAGGGCCAGGCTTTCTATCTTGTCGTGCATAACCGTAATAAGGAATCACAGCTGTAATTCTTTTTGCAGACGCTCTTTTTAGAGCATCCATAATTACTAGTAGCTCCATAAGATTATCGTTAGCAGGGTGGGATAGAGATTCTATAACAAAAACATCCTCACCTCGTATGTTTTCTTTAATTTCAACGTAAACTTCATCATCGGCAAACCTTTGTATGGAAGCGTTCGTTAAGTTCTCACCAAGATAATCAGAAACACTTTTAGAAAGAGGTAAATTACTATTTCCCGCAATAATTCTCATGAATGATCTCCTTTTATAGTAATTGTTGAAATCATTCTACCATAATCATCCTCTTTTTTATGAAGCGACCGTCTGTAGCTGAAACAAAGGTGTTCGTCATTGTAAGTATCAATGTTGACAGTGTCTATGTTTCCAACGCCTTGCTCTCCAAGTTTAAATGTAATGAATTTTTTTAGGGAAAACTTATATTTATCCTTATTTATTTCGATAAAAAATTTTCTATTTCTTGTCGACTTGTCTACAAATATTTTGAAAAAGTCTGATTTCACGTCATATGAGCTTTGTCCAATACATGGCCCAATTGAACAATTTATATTGTTAATGTTTGCACCAAGGAGCTTCATACTTGATAGAGTATTTTCAATAATACCGTTCAGGGCTCCTTTCCAACCTGCATGACAAGCTCCAATAATTGATTTTTTTTGGTCAAAAAATAAAATCGGAGCACAATCGGCTGTCAGAACTGACAATATTATATTCTGATGTTTTGTTACTATGCCGTCACACTTATATTCTGTTTGCTGAAATTTAGGCTCAACTATTTTGCATATGTTTGAATGTGTTTGGTGCATTGTAATCAACTTAGACCTTGGAAGATTGAAATACTTATGAATTATCTCTAAATTATCCTCTACCAATAGAGGATTATCATTTGATCCTTTGCCACAATTTAGTGATGAATATTTTTTTTTACTAAAGCCACCAATTCTTGAAAAAAAACAGTGATCAACGTCGCTTAAATTTTTTGAAAAAAACATTTAAATTTCGACTTCCAATACCTTGAAAAGGCTTCCCATATGTTCATCATTAATTAATCGATTTAACTGTATTTTTATTTCCTCAGCTTTAGCTGGGTTTTGTTCACACAATTGATTTGCTCTTTCCTCAATGCCGTTCAATTTCAAAAAAGCTGATTGAGTGACAAATTTATACTCTAAAATCTTTTTATTTTTTAAGATACTTATCAAGCAATCAAAATTCACAAGATAAGTAATGTCTTGTTTTCCAATATTATTTAATACATCGGTTTTTTTATGATTTTTAATTGACTGGATAGTGCTTTTTAAAGGATGTTTTATGTAGCCGTAGTCAATTAATAGAAGATGTCCTTTATTTTTTTCTAAAAAGTTGATGATTTGATTAAATACTTCAATTGTTTGTGGAGAGTATTCAAAGATTTGATTATTTTTTAAATCAAATCTAGATTTTACATATATTTCACTTTCACTTCTTGCAATTTCAATATCAAATTCAAAGTCTCCATCTAATGATTTTTTTACGACTGTCTCGTAATATGTGTTGTCTCTTTTTTTTAACTGTCTTAACGGAAGCGCATCTACAAATTCATTTGCGATAAAAAAAGAATATTGATCAGGATAATCACCAATTACTGAATGAATTTTGCATTTTGGAAATTGCAATTTTAGATTTTCGATAAAATTTTTATTAATTTCATTGAAGTGAAGTGAAATATTTATTTCAGGAGATAATTGTTTATTTAATACCCTTAAAATATCATTAATGAGAGTTCCCCTTCCAGGGCCTAATTCTATTAAATTAAAGTGTTTGATACTATTTTTATTTATAACCTGAAGAATCTTGATTGCTATTGCTTCGCCAAACATTTGCGATATCTCAGGAGCAGTAATAAAATCACCTTTTTTACCAATAATCTCTTCAGAGACATAATATCCATGATCTTTATCACCATGCACTAGTTTAATAAACTCATCTAAATATATGTATGGGTTTTCGTTAAGATATTTTAGCAACTTTTCTTTAATCATTTTTTATTTACTAAAAGTAAGATGGTCAATCCAGCTATAATCATTGGTATTGAAAGCAACATTCCCATGGTAAAAAAGTTAGCAATATACCCAACTTGTACATCAGGCTCACGAGTGAACTCTACAGAATATCTAAATACTCCATATAACAAGAGAAAGGCTCCAGAAACAAACCCGGGAGACTTGAGTTTATAATACCTAAAAATTAGAATATTTAAGATGATGAACAGCAATAGGCCTTCCAAGAATGCTTCATAGAGCTGACTGGGATGTCTAAATTGGTCGTCTGCATTTGGAAAGATCATGCCAAACAAGAAATTTGCTGGCCGTCCATAAAGTTCACCATTAATAAAATTTGCTATTCGCCCAAAGAATATGCCAACAGGAGCAGAAACACATATTAAGTCACTAACTTCAAAAAAAGAGCACTTAAAGTTTCTTGAAACAAGCAAAGTTGCAATTATGATACCTATCAATCCACCATGAAATGACAGTCCTCCTTGCCATAGGTAGAATATTTCTACAACGTTATCGCTATAGTATGCAAAATTATAAAATAATACGTATCCAATTCTAGCTCCAATTATAAGACCTAAAATTGAATAGAATACTAAGTCATCAACTAATTTTTCATTTATATTGGCTTTAACGTCATATATTTTTTTGTTAGAAGACAAGTATTTGATGTATCGCCAAGCAAATATAAAACCCACGATGTACGCTAATGAGTACCATCTAATTTCAAGTGGACCTACTGAGAAAAAAATTGGACTAATAGATGGAAAACTAAGATAAATCACGCTATTTTAAATTTGATATAAGAATAACCTAACACCATTTATGTATAGTAGAAATAAAATATTAAATAAAGTTACAGACATCTGTATAAGTTTATATGAGATCTCTTTATCTTTTAAAGAAGAGATCAAAACAATGAATAAATTTAAAGAAGATAGAAAAAATACATCAGCTCAAAAGTCAAATGATAAATCTTAAAAAACAAAAATTTCTTATTATTGGCGCTGGAAATATGGGCTACGCAGTGCTCAATTCATTGATTGAAAATAAGATATCATCAAAAAAAATCTTAATTATTGAAAAAAAAATCACACCAAAATTAAAAAAGTTAAAGTCAAAACATAATCTTAAAATTGTCAAAAATGTTCGGTTGCTTAAATATAAATTTGTACCATCTATTTCATTAATTTCTGTAAAGCCAAATCAATTAAACGCTGCTGTCGACAGTTCTTTAGAAAAATTTTTGTCTAATTCTCTTATTGTGTCGATCGTAGCAGGAAAGAAAATTTCTGATTTAAAAAAAATATTTACTCTAAATAAAGGTATTGTGAGAGCTATGACAAATACCCCAGCATCAGTCAATATGGGTACAACTCTCATTTGTTTTGATAAAATAATTAAAAGTGATCAAAAGAAAATAGTTAGGAATTTCCTATCATTACTAGGGCAAATAAATGAAACTAAAAATGAAAAAGTTATTGACGATTTTACAGCAATCTTTGGTAGTGGGCCTGCCTATATATTTCTTTTCATTGAAACGCTTATTAAAATAGCTGATAAGTCTGGGTTCAAAAATTCAAAAAATATGGTTCTTCAAACTTTTCTTGGGTCTCTTTTGCTTCTTTTTAATGAAAAAGACAGTCCGACACATTTAAAAAATAGTGTTACTAGTAAGGGAGGAACAACTGAAGCTGCGCTTAAAATATTAGAAAACAAAAATGGCCTTAGTACTCTAATTTCTAAAGCCATAGATAAAGCAAAGAAAAGGTCCAGGGAGCTCAGTAAGGCTAATTAATTTTGTATTACTATAGCTACTTCCAAGCCACCTAAATAACTATCATGCAAACTTATTTTTCCGTTTATTGAGCCTAGTAGTGATTTAGTAGTTGCCAGACCTAAACCTGAATTTGTCTTGTTTTGATTTCTACTTTTGTCAATCCTATAGAAGGGCTTGAATACATTTGCTTTTTCTTCGTCATCGATACCCGGGCCGTTGTCATGAATATTGATTTTAATCATTTTGCAATTCACCTCAGCTTTGATAATAATTTTACCTGCTTTATCAATCGCATTATTCAAAATATTTGTAATTGACCGCACAAATACATTTTCATTTACCGTTGCAGCCTCATCGTTGAGTACCTCTAGTTCAATTTTGTGGTTCCTAAAATGAACATCATTTTTAATTTTAATGATAGCTTCTATAGGGTTAATCACAGACCTATCTTTTGAATCATCAGAGGCTGCGAAATCAAGGTATTCAATTAGCATTTCATTCATATGATTAATTTCATCATTAATATCTTTTTTTATATCCTTATTATCTAGTGTTTCTATTATTAGTTTCATTCTGGTCAATGGTGTCTTTAAATCATGACTTACCCCAGCAAGCATTAGAGAGCGTTGATCAATTTGTTTTAATATTCGATTCTTCATTTTTATAAATTCTTTACCAGCCTGTCTAACTTCAAGAGCTCCTGAAATTTTAAAATTATCTAACTCTTGTCCTTTACCAAATTGCTCCGCTGCCTTTGCCAAATTACTAATTGGTTTTACTTGATTTTTAAGAAATAAATAAGAGATGAGAACTAATATAAGTGCGGATATAATCTGCCAACCAAGAAAAATATGATTTCGAGCAGTAGTTATTCTATCTTTTGGAAAAGTAAGCATTATAAATGAGGAATCAAATTGTATAATCACTTCAATTGTATCATTAAGCGTCTCTTTGATTGAAAAAGGATTTTCAATTCTTGTGGCTAGTTCTTGACTAAAACTATTAAGAATTTGCGAATTATAATTTTCTGTCTCATCAAAAAATCCTACCTTGTCATAAGTATTTACATCAAATAAAAATATTTCTTGTACATCTTTTATATTAATTAAAGAACCTTGGCCTTCATCATATTGTCTAGCAACCATTTGTATTTCCATTGCAACTGACCTTGAAAGCCTATTGAGGGTACGCTCCCACAAACTATTATAGTAGTAGGATAAAATAATTAATTGAAACATAACTATAGGAAACAAAACTATTAAAATTGTTCGGCCGAGTAAGGTTGTAGGAAGTAAATTTCTAAACATTATCTAATCAATCCACAGTTCATATCCTGAACCTCTTTTTGTTCTCAAAAATCTAGGTATTTTGGGATTCTTTTCAATTTTCTTTCTCAACCTATTAATACATACATCTAATGTACGTTCCTGCGAAAAATTTAACTCTGTTATTAATTGATCTCTAGAAAATGACTTGCCTGGGTTAGCGGAGAGGAGTTGCAAAATTTTTAACTCATTTTGATTAAGCGATAAGTCTGCTGTTCTTCCTTTTATGGATCCACTTGATAAATCTATTACTATATTATCTAGTTGGATCTTACTTTTAATATTTTTAGTCGATGTTTTATTAATTATATTTCTTATTCTTAGTAGTAATTCCTTTGGTTCAAAAGGTTTACTTAAATAATCATCAGCGCCAATTTCGAGTCCATGAACTCTATTCTCTGACTCATTCATAGCCGTTAGATGTATTATAGGCGTGAGAGATGACTGTCTTATATCCTTTGTGAGCTCGTAGCCATCTTGTCCTGGCATCATGATATCTACGATTAGTAGATCAAAAACTATATACTTAAGTAACTCTTTGGCCTCTTCTGCATTAGCAGCAGTAGAAATAACAAAGCCATGTTCTATTAAATATGATTTTAAAAGGTTTCTAATTTTGTCATCATCGTCAACAATAAGTAAGTGTTGTAGATTTTTATTCATTATTTTTTTCTGTTAAACTGTTTACTACCATATTAAATCCCTGAACAGCGTTAGCCCCAGATTTAACATAAGATTTTGAGAGTTTGTCTATTAAAGGTTTAATAACGTCATTTAATTTTTCTTTAGCAACATCGGTGAGATATAAATTCTTTTTTCTGCCATCATCAGAATTAATTTTTTGAATAATAAATTTTTCTTTTAACAAAATTCTTAAAACTCTATTCAAACTTTGTTTTCTGATATCAAGAATATTTAACAGTTCATTAAATATTATCCCAGGATTTAAGTTTATTATTAAAAGACACCTAATATCAGCTATGCCAAGCTTTTCATCGTCTAAATTATTAAATATTTCTTTTTCAAATATTCTATTAGCCTCAAAAAAATTATTTAATGAAATTTTGATGCGGTCTTCACGAAGATAGAGCAGAGACGATGCTTTGCTATTGGATGTATTTAAGTCAGCCACTATGACATAGTTACGATAAAAATATATATTAATCAAGGAATTTTTCTGTTATGTAATCTATTCTTAAACTAAATAAAATATTTATGGAAATACCACCATTTGACAACAGAGATGGCTTTATATGGATGAATGGCAAATTTGTTCCTTGGAATGATGCTAAATGTCATGTCATTACACAAGGACTTCATTATGCAAGTTCTGTATTTGAAGGTGAGAGGGCTTATAAAGGAAAAATATTTAAATCTGAAGAACATACGAAAAGACTGTTTAAGTCAGCTGAAACGGTTGGTATAAAAATCCCCTATACTCAGGAAGAAATTAATCAGGCCAAAGATGAACTGATAAGTAAGATGGGTTATCAAGATTGTTATGTTCGTCCAATTGCCTGGCGTGGAAGTCAACAGATGGGATTATCTACTTCTAATGCTGATATAAATGTTGCCATCGCAGTCTGGGATGATTGGGCATCATATTTCAAAATAGAAGATAGAAAAGCGGGTCTAAGGTTGATCACATCACCCTGGAAACGACCAGCACCTGATACAGCTCCATGTGAAGCTAAAGCATCAGGTCCTTATGTTATTTGTACAATGTCAAAGGAATATGCAGAGAGCAATGGTTACAATGACGCTCTTATGCTTGATTACAGAGGTTATATAGCGGAAGGAACCGGAGCGAACATATTCTTTATAAAAGATGAAACAATACATACACCTATACCAGATTGTTTTCTAAATGGTATCACAAGGCAAACAGTTATTGAGATGGTGACAAAAAAAGGATTTTCAGTTGAGGAAAAACATATAATGCCGGATGAAATAACTAACTATGACGAGGCTTTTTTAACTGGGACGGCCGCTGAAATCACTCCTATACAATCAATTGATAGCATTAAATTTAAGACTGGCGATGAAAGTCAAAATTTTCAGTTCATGCAAGACTATCACGATCTAGTGAGATCATAGTCAAAAAATATTTCTATAGTATTGATATCCACTATATACCGATGCGATCATGGCAATCCATAAAAGTGCTATACCAAAATTGTTAATTAATAATAAGCTGCTGTAAACATCAGCTAAGAGTATCAAAAATAAGCTGCCCATTTGAGCCGCAGTTTTATATTTAGCTAAATTTGATACAGGTATTTCTTTTTTATTAACATCACTTGATGCATATTCTCTCAAGCCAGAAATAAATATTTCTCTAGCTATAATTAAATATGCAGGTATCAGATGTATTCCTAACAACATCCCATCTGAAATAAAAGTAACTAAGATAAGAACTACGAAGAGTTTATCAGCGATGGGATCAAGCATTTTTCCAAAATTTGAAGTGTTTTTTGTCTTTCTAGCAATTAAACCATCAAGATAATCGGTAATCGACATCACAATAAATAAAACTATTGATAAGAAATTTATTAGATGTGAATCAGAGAAAATTAATATTATAAGGACTGGAAGCAGTAATATTCTTGAAATTGTTAATATGTTTGGCAATTTGGACATCAATCATTAAAGTAAGCATATATTTTTTCTGATAGCAACCTGCTTATTCCCTTAACCTTCATAATATCTTGAGATGATGCAGTTTTAATATTTTTAACTGACCCAAAATGATTCAGTAGTAGCTTTTTTCTAACTCTTCCCAAACCTTCAATGGGTTCCAATTCTGATGTATGCATTTCTTTTTTTCTTTTGTCTCTATGAGCACCAATAGCATATCTATGTGATTCATCTCTAAGCCTTTGCATAAAGAAAAATGAAGGTGTATCTTTTTTTATATAATTTTTCTTATCATTGAAAATAATCTGATCTAGGCTCTCCTTTCTTCCTTCGCCCTTAAAAATTGACGCTAATTTAATTTCACTTAAATTTTTCTCTTCTAATATTTTTTTAGCCAAATCATAGTGGCCTTTGCCACCATCTATAATGAGAAGCTCAGGTAAATTTTGATATTTTTTTTGATTTTTTATTGCTTCAGAAGAAAACCTTCTCTCAAGAACATGCCGCATCATACCATAATCATCTCCTGGTTTAACCTTATTTGAATCAATATTAAATTTTCTATAAGACTTTTTATCAAAACCTTCTTTTGAAAATACAATCATGGCACCAACAGCATTTTTGCCAAATAAGTGACTGTTATCAAAAGCTTCTATTCGATTAATATCAAGGGCAATTCCTAGATCTTTCTTTAAGGCTTTTAAATTTTCTTTATCAGAGAACGACTGAGTAATATGATTTTTTAATGATAATTCGGAATTCCTTATCGCATAATTAATAATTTCTAATTTTTTACCCTTTTTTGGGATTGAAAAATTTGTTTGATAAGAATAAATCGATTTTAGAGAATTTTTAATGAGCTTAGAATTATTAATGGGGGTATTTATGAGTACATTTTTTGGAGGTGAATACTTTGTATAAAAATCAACTATAAACCTCTCTAATATTTCATAAGTTTCGACTTCTTCTCCATGTTTTGGAAAGTAAGATCTATTCCCCCAATTCTGGCCTGATCTGTATATGAATACCTGCACGCAAGATTTGTTTCCTTTTCTTGAAATAGATATCACGTCAGTATTTTTAATGTCATGCAAGTTTATATTTTGTTGACTTTGTATTTGAGTTAAAGCTTCAATTTTATCTCTATAGCTTGCAGCTTTTTCATAATTCAAAATTTCACTTTCTCTTTCCATCTTCTTTGATAGCTCTGCCTGTAGAGTACTGTGATGGCCTGAAAGAAAATTTTCAGCATTTTTTACTGTTGAATTGTAATCTTTCTTATTAATTGTATCATTTACACAAGGACCGCTACAGCGTTCAATTTGATAAAGAAGACAAGGTTTTGATCTGTTTTCAAATATCGTATCATCACATGAACGCAGTAAAAAAACTTTCTGTAATATTTTTAATGTATAATTAAGAGAGTTGATTGTTGCAAAAGGACCGAAATACTTTCCTTTAAATTTTTGCTTACCTCTATGTTTTGTAATTTGAGGATATTCTTGTTCATGGTTAATAAAGATATAAGGAAAAGATTTGTCATCACGAAGCAGTATATTAAATGGTGGTTTTAGTTTCTTGATTAAATTTGCCTCTAAAAGTAATGCTTCTTTTTCAGTTTGTGTAATCACAACGTCAATAGTTGATATTTTACTAACCATTCTTTTTATGCGGTTTGATAAATTGTTACCATTCAGGTAACTTTTAAGACGATTTTGTATATTCTTAGCTTTTCCTACGTAGAGTATTTCATCTTTTTCATTCAGCATTTTATAAATACCTGCAGAAGTAGGAGATTGATTTATAATTTCTTTTAGATTTTCTGTACTATTCATTTTTAAGCGCGTGAGCGCTCAATTTCAATACCAGCACTCGCAGCCTCTTTTATTGCGTCCAATTTTTCTAGCCTAATTTTCATTGTCTCAATTCTTTTATTTTTGAAACATTCCTTAAATATTTTTTCAGCCAATTTCTCAAGAAGAACTGTATGTCCAGCACCTATAATTTTTTTTATTTTTTTTGATATTTGATTATAGCAAACAACACTTTGCAATCTACTGTCGTTAATTGTTTTAGGATTTTTAACTTTAGCGATAACATTTATTCGAAGTGGCTGCCGTTTTAACTTTTCATGTTTGTAGACACCAATGTTTGCATCAATCATAAAATCATTCAAAAATATCAAATCATATCCTGACAACGGATCTACTAAATCAGTATTTGATTTTAAATCGCTAATTTTTAGCACATTTTTATGGTTCATGATAAATGCTCTCCCCCATCAACGGCTATAAATTGGCCTGTAATTGACTTTGATTCAAGCAGAAATTTAACTGATTTTGCTATTTCTTCTGGAGGTGAACCAATCTTTAAAATTGTATTTTTTAATGACTTATCAAAGTGTTTCTTTGATTGATGAATATTTTTTAAAGTTGGTCCGGGACCAATTGAATTAACTCTTATATTTGGAGCAAAAGATTTAGCTAATATTGGTGTCGCCGCATATAGAGCAGCCTTTGCAATTGAGTAAGAAAGAAATGAAGTGTCAGCGTTGACTACATTTTGATCTAAAATATTTATGATATGTCCATTGGACTTTCTTGGTAAGTGCTTTTTAAATTCTTTAGATAGTAATAAAGGGGCATATAAATTTATATTCATATGATCGTACCACAAGCCATTGCTGAGTGTTTCAATATTGTCATTTAAAAATAGTGAAGCATTGTTAACAAGAAAATCGACTGATCCAAAAATTCTTTTTGATTTTAATATTATTTTTGAAACTTGACCTGGTTTATTTAAATCGCACTTAATTATCTCACATTGATTTCCAGATTTTATGAGACTATTTCTTAAATTTTTTGCCTCTTTAATCGAGTTATTATAATGAATTATAAAATTGAGGTTACAATGCTTCAAACTTAAGGCAATTGCCTTGCCAATTCTTTGAGCACCTCCTGTGATTAAAATGGTTTGTTTTTTCATGATAGTAAATATCCTATATATATTGCATATGACGCAAGAAAACCAAAAGCAAATATTATATTTAGTTTCAGTTTTAATAATGACATTACTGTTATTACTAATGTTGCTAATAACAAGATATTAATATGGACAATTTCAATATTTTCTAGTGGAAAATCCAAGTTTCTTGATTTAACAATTATTGCCCCTGGTAAGAAAACAAAAAGAATATTCATTATATTGCTTCCAATAATATTACCAACGCCAATAGAGCCTTTTTTTCTTATATAAGAAATTACTACAGTTGCTAGTTCAGGAAGTGAAGTGCCAATGGCTAAGATAGATATTCCTATTATTGTTTCCTCTAGTCCAAAAGTTGTAAATATATTAAGTGAACTATCTAAAAATATTTTTCCACCGATAAAGATGCCAATAAATGAAAATAAAAGAACCAAGTAAGTTCTATTGCCAAATTTTTTGAATTCTTGTTCCTCACTATCAGACTTATAATTTTTAAGTAAATTCAAAAAGAGTATTACAAAAACTACTAATCCAATAATAATTTTTAGGCTTAGAGAGCTCGCAAAATAGAACATTGCTGCAAAATAGGATGTCAGTATTAACAAAAAAATATTATCTTTAAGTCCAATACTGCTTAAATCTATTCTAAAAAAAAGTGAGGCAGTGCCTAAAATAAGTAGAATATTTGCGATGTTTGAGCCAATAATATTACCAATTATCGCATCTGTCGCTGGGATTTCTCTAAAAGCTGCGAATAAGGTAATAACTAATTCGGGAGCAGATGTACCGAAAGCAACAATTGTTAGTCCTATAAGAATAGGTGATAGTTGAAATTTTTTTGCAATTAAATCGGATGAATTTATCATCACGTCAGCGCTATAAAGCAATAATACAAGTCCAATAAATAGTATTAAAATATCGACAAACATTTATGTGAAATACTTCCTTTTACTTTTTCTATTCTTTTTATATTGTCTAAGATTATTAGGTGGCAATTCTAATTGATTATTTTCAAGCCTTTTTATTTCATCTCTTAACTTAGCAGCTTCCTCGAAATTCAAGTCATCGGCTAGATCAATCATGTTCTTTTTAAGCCCTTTGATATGCTTTTGCAAATTATCTCCTACAAGATTCTTATTCTCACCGTCTAATTCAACGTTAACCCTATCGTTTTCATATATACTCTCTAAAATATCACTAATATCTCTTTTAATAGTTTCTGGAGTGATATTATTTTCTAGATTAAATTTTTTTTGAATCTCTCTTCTTCTATCAGTCTCTTTTATAGCTTTTTTAATACTCTCCGTCTCTTTATCAGCATAAAGAATCACCCGGCCATCGACATTTCTAGCTGCTCTTCCAATGGTCTGAACAAGCGATCTTTCAGATCTTAAGAACCCCTCTTTATCAGCATCAAGAATAGCCACTAACGCGCACTCAGGTATATCGAGTCCTTCTCTAAGTAAATTAATTCCAACTAGAACATCGAACATACCTTTTCTTAAATCTCTAATTATTTCAATTCTCTCTAAAGTATCGATGTCTGAGTGCATATATTTAACTTTAATTCCATTCTCGTGCATATACTCTGATAAATCTTCGGCCATCCGTTTGGTCAAAGTTGTAACCAAAACTCTATATTTCATATCAATGATCTTCTTACATTCGGAAATAAGATCTTCAACTTGTGTTTTAGCAGGCCGAATCTCAATATCTGGGTCTATCAGTCCAGTCGGTCTAATGATTTGTTCAGTAAATACACCTTGAGTTTTTTGCATTTCCCAAGGTCCTGGTGTAGCAGAAATAAAAAGACTTTGAGGTCTCATTGCTTCCCATTCTTCAAATTTTAATGGCCTATTATCAAGGCAAGATGGAAGTCTAAAACCATACTCGGAAAGTGTTGTTTTTCTGCTTCTGTCACCTTTATACATGCCTTCAAGCTGAGGTACTGTTACATGACTTTCGTCTACAAATAATAATGAGTCTTCAGGCAAGTACTCAAATAATGTTGGTGGCGCTTCACCCGGTTTACGACCAGACAAATATCTCGAGTAATTTTCAATTCCTGGGCAACTTCCAGTTGCTTCAATCATTTCTAGATCAAAACGCGTTCTTTCCTCTATTCGTTGAGCTTCAATTAATTTATTTTCTTTTTTAAATTCTGGAACTCTGAGTTCTAAATCTTTTCGGATTTGTTTAATTGCAGTTTGCAATGTAGGTCTTGGAGTAACATAGTGACTATTTGCATATATTTTTATCGTTTCTAGTTCATCTGTTTTTTTCCCTGTTAAGGGATCAAACTCATTTATTGATTCGAGCTCATCACCGAAAAGTGATAGTTTCCATGCTCTGTCTTCATAATGAGAGGGAAATATTTCTATCAAGTCTCCTCTAACTCTGAAAGTGCCTCTGTGAAAATCTGTATCATTACGTGTGTATTGAAGAGTAATAAGTTTTTGTATAATTTCATTACGTCCAATTTTTTGATTTTTTTCTAGCTTTATGGTCATGGACCGGTATGTTTCAACTGAGCCAATTCCATAAATACATGATACACTCGCAACTATAATAACATCCTTTCTTTCAAGCAATGACTGTGTAGCTGAGTGTCGCATTCGGTCAATTTGCTCATTAATTGACGCTTCTTTCTCAATATAAGTATTTGATCTCGGCACGTAAGCTTCTGGAATATAATAATCGTAATACGAGACAAAATATTCAACTGCGTTATCTGGAAAAAAAGACTTCATTTCACCATAAAGCTGAGCAGCTAAAGTTTTATTGGGAGCAAGAATCAATGTTGGTCTTTGAACTCTTTCAATGATTTTGGCCATAGTGAATGTTTTACCTGATCCTGTTACACCAAGTAAAACTTGCTCCATCTCATTGCCGTTAATGCTTTTCACAATATCTTCGATGGCCTGAGGCTGGTCTCCTGCAGGGCTATATTCGGATGTGACTTTTAGTAGCTCAGTATTAGGCATTAATTATGTATTTTTTCAATTTTAGTTGAGTATACTTAATTTCTAATATAATTGCTGATAAATCAAATAACAATTATTGGAGAAAAAACATTGGTAACTCTATCAAAAAGTATCAAACGAATAAAGCCTTCAGCTACTATGGCAGTTACTCAGAAAGCTCGAGAGTTAAAGGCTCAAGGTAAAGATATAATTGGATTAGGAGCAGGAGAACCAGACTTTGACACTCCTGATAACATTAAGAAAGCAGCTATTGATGCAATCAAAGACGGTGATACAAAATATACTGCGGTTGATGGAACACCCGCACTTAAAGAGGCTATTCAGGCAAAATTCAAAAGAGAAAATAATTTGGAATATGAATTAAATGAAATATCTGTAGGTACAGGTGGGAAGCAAATTATTTTTAATGCAATGGCTGTAACACTAGATGCTTTAGATGAAGTTATAATTCCAGCACCTTATTGGGTAACTTATCCTGATGTAGTAAATTATTTTGACGCAAAGCCAATCATCATTACTTGTGGGGAAGAAGCAGGCTTTAAAATTACACCTGATCAACTTGAAAAAGCAATTAATAAAACAACGAAGTGGTTTATTTTAAATTCACCTTCTAATCCTACTGGCTCCTGCTATACGGAAGGTGAGCTTATTGCCTTATCT
This sequence comes from uncultured Pelagibacteraceae bacterium, assembly GCA_902604225.1. Classification (GTDB taxonomy): domain Bacteria; phylum Pseudomonadota; class Alphaproteobacteria; order Pelagibacterales; family AG-422-B15; genus CACNXQ01. Next base: position 85,709 of record CACKXV010000001.1, read on the forward strand.
AAGGTCCTAGAAAATCATCCTCACGTTAATATAATGACTGATGATTTATACGAACATCTTATTTATGATGACGTTAAGTTTTATACGCTCGTAAGCGTTGCTCCTTTTCTTAAAGATCGTACTCTAACTCTGAATGGCGTGAGCAAGGCTTATGCTATGACAGGGTGGAGAATAGGGTATGCTGGGGGAAATAAGGATTTGATTAAAGCAATGGGAAAATTGCAATCGCAATCAACGAGTAACCCAACTTCTATAAGCCAGGCAGCCGCAGTTGAGGCCTTAAATGGTGATAACTCTTTTATAGCTGAGAGATCTGAGGTTTTTAAGAAAAGAAGAGACAAACTTATTTCTGAATTGAATAGTATGAATGGTATTTCATGCAGAAAACCTGAAGGTGCTTTTTATGTATTTCCTTCATGTCAGGACATTATTGGTAAGACAGACAATTCGGGTAATATAATTAGCAACGACCAAGAATTTGTGACCTCTTTATTGGAGCAAGCTGGAGTTGCTGTGGTTCAAGGATCAGCGTTTGGACTTGAGGGATATTTTAGAATTTCGTATGCTACTTCAGATGAAAATTTAGAAGAAGCATGTTCTCGCATGCGGACCTACTTAGAAAATTTTAAATAATTTAAGATTTCTCTGCTAGAAACTTTTCTGCTTCAAGCGCAGCCATGCATCCCATGCCAGCTGCGGTCACAGCTTGACGGTAAGTTTTATCTTTTACATCACCTGCAGCGTAAACACCGTTAACATTTGTTAGAGTTGAGTCAGGTTTTGTAATAATGTAGCCTTCGTTATCCATCTCAACTTGATTTCTAAAGATTTGTGTAGCAGGATCGTGTCCTATTGCTATAAACACTCCGTCTAATTCAATATCTTGTATCTCATTAGTTTTTACATTTTTGACTTTAATACCTTTTACATTGAGAGGATCTTCATCACCCAGAATATCCTGCAGTTGATGGTCCCAAATACATTTAATTTTTTCATTATTAAAAAGTCTATCTTGAAGTATTTTTTCAGCTCTTAATTTATCTCTTCGGTGTATTAAATAAACTGTCGATGCAAAATTAGTTAAATACAAGGCTTCTTCTACAGCTGAATTGCCGCCGCCAATAACAGCAACTTTTTTTTCTTTAAAGAAAAAGCCATCACATGTAGCGCAAGCAGAAACTCCATATCCTTGAAATTTTTTTTCAGACTCTAGACCTAACCACCTTGCTTGAGCACCTGTTGAAATGATTACTGAATCGGCAGTATAAGTTTTACCAGACTCACTTATGGCTTTAAAGGGAGTTGATTTAAAATCTACAGTTTCAATAATATCACTAATAATTTTTGTTCCAACATTCTTTGCTTGGGCTTCCATTTGTTCCATAAGCCAAGGACCTTGAATTACATCTCCATAACCAGGATAATTTTCAACATCAGTTGTTATTGTTAATTGACCTCCTGGTTGAATTCCCTGCACAAGGATGGGTTCAAGCATAGCACGCGCAGCATAGATAGCCGCTGTATATCCTGCAGGTCCTGAACCAATTATGAGAACTTTTGAATGCATTTGGCTTTTAGTATAATCTATATATTATCAAACTAATTAATAGAATATTTATATTCAGATTCTAAGTAATATCTAAATGAATAATTTCAAGACTAATAAATTAGCATGGTGTTTGACTGATGGCTCAGCTGGCATGATTAGTCAAGTCAGAGGTCTTGCCGAGGCACTTAATGTAAATTATGAACTGAAAGTGGTTAAACTTAATTTTCCATGGAATAAGCTGCCAGTTAATTTTTTACCATTGTCAAATATAATGTTTGAGAATTTAAGTGACTTCAATCTAGATTCAGAAGTTCCAGATATACTGATTTCATGTGGCAAAAGAAGCATCTATGCTTCATTGTTCATTAAAAAAAAATCTGTTAAACGCGTATTCTCTATCCATATTCAAAATCCAAGAGTAAACACAAAAAATTTTAACATTGTTGTTGCCCCATCTCACGACAAAGTGGTTGGACACAATGTCATAACTACTGATCTTGCTATTAATCACATAACACCAAAACTACTAGAAAAGCACGCAGAAAAAATGAAGGACAGCTTTGGGTCAATTCAAAAACCAATTTGTACGGTTTTTATTGGTGGTAAAAGCAGAAATTACAAATTCGATCAATCAAATGTTATCGAATTAGCAATGTCTCTAGACAAAGTGATGAATAATAATAATGTCCAAATGTTTATTGTTTTTTCAAGAAGAACAGACGAATTTATAAAAGATTATTTAAAAAAGAAATACACAAAACAAAATATTGTTTGGGAAGGAAAAGAGAATCCTTACTTAGCTCTTATGCATTACTCAAAATACCTAATCTGTACTTCCGACTCAGTTTCAATCATATCTGAGTCTGTATCCGCAAAAAAACCAGTTTTTATATATAAGTTACCAAGCTCAAAAAGATATAATCGAATTGAAAGCTTCATATCAACCTTGGTTAAAAAAAACTATGTGAAAATATTAACAGATAAATTAGAGGATTATTCAAATTCTTATACGAACGAAACTATGAAAGTAGCCAGAACAATTAATGAGAGCTATAATAATCAATAATGTCATTAGTTAATGCACTTAGAAATAATTTAATTCATTTCAAAGAACCGTTTAGTCACTGGACATTGGAAAATCCTTTATCAGAAACTTCCATAGATGAGGTCTATAGCATAGAATTTCCAGAAGGTGATGTGATATTTGACGGTACTAGAGCAGGCGACAAAACTGGAAAAAACCTATTAAGTAAATTAAGGGTTTTTATTACAAAAGAAAATTCCTCTGATTATCCTGAATTGTATAAGCTTGTAAAAGAAATGCAATCAAAGGAGTGTACTGATTTAATTTCAAAAATGATTAATAGAAACCTAGCAAATTCCTTTGTAAGGGTTGAAGTCATTGCTGATAAAAATGGTTTTTGGCTTGAACCTCACTGCGACATAAAAGAAAAATTAATGTCGTCAATTTTATTCGTTAATAGGTATGGAGAAAACGAAAATCTTGGAACTGATTTTTATACTCCTGATCTTAAAGTCGCCAAGACCTTACCTTATAGAAATAATTTTGGGTATATTTTTACTTCAGAAAAAGACTCATGGCACGGATTAGAAAAAAAATATATTAAAAATGAAAGACGATGCTTACAATTAAATTATGTAACGTTTGAAACAGAGTGGCCTGTATATTGATGGTAAAAAAAACGCTCGATATTATAGATTTAAAAATACTAAGGATTCTTCAAGATGAGGGAAGAATATCTAATCTAGATCTTTCAAAAAAAATTGGCATGTCACCGCCTCCGACCCTTAGAAGAGTACGTGACTTAGAAGACAACGGCTATATTGACGGATTTAGGGCTAACCTTGATCCAACAAAATTAGGATATGACTTAACAGCATGGATTTTTATCAGCCTAAAGAACCAGAATGAGGAGAGCCTAAGTGCTTTTGAAAAACAGATATGGGGATGGGAAGCAATAAGGGAGTGTTTTATGCTTAATGGCGAAATTGACTTTATTTTGAAATGTGTTGTTAAAAATATGAATGAATTTAATGATTTTTTGACGCAAAACATCACGCCAAATGAAAATATCTCAAGTGTTAAAACTGCATTTGTAATAAAGAATACTAAAAAACTAGGTAACGTTCCTTTAGACTAGTGAAAGCTAGTAATTTGATTAACTTCAAGATCGTTGTTGCGTAATTCTTTAATTGAATTTATGGCTGCTCTTGCCCCTGATATAGTGAGAAAGTAGGGTAGACTTTTCATTAATGCTGTTCTTCTCACACTAAAGGAATCATTTATAGATTTTCTGCCCTCTGTTGTGTTTATTAGTATATCTATATTTTCATCTAATAAATCTTCCACAATGTGAGGTGAGCCTTGAGACACTTTATTAATCTTACTCACATTAATTCCTTGATCCATTAAATATGAAGCCGTGCCATGTGTAGCCTTAATTTTAAATCCAAGTTTTTGAAAGGACCTAACAATAGGCACTATTTTTGGTTTATCAGAATTCTTAACGGATACGAATAAATTACCTTTCTTTGGAAGAGGGTTTGATGAAGCTAATTGGCATTTAATGAATGCCGCTTCAAATGACTTATCAATCGCCATGACTTCTCCCGTTGATTTCATTTCAGGGCCTAATATTGTATCAACATTTGGAAATCTTTTGAAAGGAAACACTGGTTCCTTAATTGAAATGTATTCTTTTTTACTTTCTTTGAAATCTCTATTATTTAATTTCTGACCCATTGCAACATTTAGTGCAATCTTAACAATAGGGTTTCCTGTTGCTTTTGCAACAAAAGGAACTGTTCTACTACTTCTAGGATTAACTTCTAAAAGGAAGATATTATTATTTTGTATAGCAAATTGAATATTTAAAAGGCCTTTTACATCAAGTGCTATTGCAAGTTTTTTTGTTTGTTTCTCAATATCTTTTATAATTTTTTCTGATAACGAGTATGGAGGTAGTGTGCATGTTGAGTCCCCTGAATGTATTCCTGCTTCTTCAATATGTTCCATAATACCAGCAATAATTACTTTTTTTCCATCAGACACGGCATCTACATCAACCTCAATTGAGTCTTTCAAATAATGATCTATTAGTACTGGACTATCGCCTGATACAATAACTGCTTCTTTAAAATATTTCTTGAGCTCATCTTTATTATGAACAATTTCCATTGCTCTACCCCCTAAAACATATGATGGCCGAATGACAGCAGGAAATCCAATTTTATCAATGACCGCAAAAGCCTGTTTTTCTGAAAAGGCTATACCATTTGCAGGCTGTAAAAGATTTAAGTTTTCTGAAATTTTTTTAAATTTCTCTCTATCTTCAGCGGCATCAATAGATTCTTTTGATGTTCCAAGAATTGGAATTCTCATCTTATTTAAAAATGATGCTAGTTTAAGAGGGGTCTGGCCACCAAACTGTACAATTACACCGAGCAATTTACCTTTAGTTTTTTCTTTTAATATTATGTCGTATACATTCTCTTCAGCGAGTGGTTCAAAATACAGTCGATCGCTTGTATCTGGATCTGTTGATACTGTTTCTGGATTACAATTTATCATTATTGTCTCATATTTAAGCTCTTTAAGTGCAAATGACGCGTGACAACAACAATAATCAAATTCAACTCCTTGACCAATTCTGTTAGGACCACTTCCCAATATGATTACTTTCTTCTTACTCGATGGATTTGACTCGCATGTATCCCCATTGAGATAATTTTTTGAATATGTCGAATACATGTAAGGAGTCATTGATTTAAATTCAGCTGCACAGGTATCAATTCTCTTGA
>CACKXV010000002.1 GCA_902604225.1 uncultured Pelagibacteraceae bacterium
CTCAGAGCAAAAAAATTACAAAACCCCGTCTAGCGAAGAAAGAAAAATCTTTGAAGATCTAATAACTAGATTGCGTTGTCAGGCAGAAAATGCAGATGCTGAAACCATTCAAACTGAGATATATCAAATAGGGAAAGATTACAAATTTGAAAACCTCAGGGATTGGTTTAAGCTTATTTATCAAGTGCTTTTTGGCAAAGAGGATGGACCTAGATTTGGTACTTTTATCGCGATATATGGAATAAAATCTACAATTAAATTGATCGAAGAAAAGTTAAAATAAAAATTTAAATGAGAAGGATATTTTTTAATATACTTAAGACTCTTGACCCTGAAGTTGCTCACAACTTAACAATAAATGTCCTTAAACTACCGAATCCATTTATTGAAAGCAATAATGATTTCCCTATTTTAAGTAACGATATTAATGGACTCAGTTTTAAGAATCCTATCGGAATGGCTGCAGGATTTGATAAAAATGCTGAAGTCATAAATTCATTATTCAATTTAGGATTTGGTTTTACCGAGTGTGGAACTGTCACACCAAGACCTCAATTTGGAAATGTTAAACCGAGGGTATTTCGGTTAGCATCAGACAAAGCTATTATAAATAGACTAGGCTTTAACAATAATGGTATTGAAAAATTTTTGACGAATATGAGTAAATCAAACAAAAATGGAGTCCTTGGAGCAAATATTGGACCCAACAAAGACACAGAAAATTTCGTAGATGACTATATTAATTTGTACACTAAAGTAGTTGATTATTCAGATTACGTTACAGTAAATGTCTCTTCACCTAATACCAAGAATTTAAGAGAGATACAAGAGCACGATACATTGAATACACTGCTTAGCGAATTGTCTCAATTACGAGAAAATATGAAGACACAAAAAAAGATTATTCTAAAAATTGATCCTGATAGCACTAAACAGCACTACAGCATGATACTCAATTTAGTTCAAAAATATAAAATTGACGGCATAATTGCTACTAATACTACTATTTCTCGTCCACAAGATTTAATGGACGAGTATAAAGATGAAGAAGGAGGCATTTCAGGACAGCCACTTAAAGAATTATCAAATAAAGTGTTAAGTTTCCTCTCAAAAGAAACAAATGGAGAATTGCTTCTTATTGGCGTTGGAGGAATTTCTAATGCGAAAGATGTTTATACTAAAATTAAGTTAGGCGCATCACTAGTTCAATTGTATACAGCCCTTACTTTCAATGGACCACAAATGATAAATAAGATTAAAAAAGAATTATCATTACTTTTGCAAAGTGATGGATATAAAAGCATCTCAGATGCAGTAGGGATTATTCATTCATGAATAAAATAATGGATATTCCATTTCATCAAAGAAAAAGACAAATTAATAAAAAAAATAATCGAGAGTCTATAATAACTTCCTCGAGAAAGATTCTTACGGAAAAAAGTATTGATAATGCAAGTGTTAGAGAAATCGTTTCAATTGCTAAACTTGGTTCTGGTACATTTTATAATTACTTTGATGATAAAAATGCAGTTTTTTTGATAATTATTGAAAGGCTAGTAAGTGAATTCAGCAATTACTTTATAAAAAAAATAAATGAAGCTCAAACCTTTGATCATATTGTTGAGATAGCCTTTAGTAGTTGGTTTAATTGGATTTTAGATGAAGAAGAAAATTACTTATTTATAAAAAATAATAGAAAATACATACTAGACTTAAAGTGGCTTTCGGCTCATTCAAAGGAGTATGCGAGATTTAATAATAATTTATATGAATTCGTAATTAATCTCTCAAAAAAAACAAAATTTCCTCAAAACGATATTTCTTTTATGATCACATCTGTCATGGCAGTATGTATAAATCTTGGTGATGAAATGTTGACACGCAGTGATGTATCCCCTGATGATGCTTCAAACTTTGCGACTAAACTTTTTTTGAAGGGCTTATAATTTATGGCAAAAAGTATATTTATTACCGGGGCAGCCTCTGGCATTGGCAAAGCAACCGCAATATCATTTGCTGAAAAAGGTTGGAATGTTGGTCTGTTTGATATCAATGAAGAAGGTCTCAAAGAAGTAGCTAATGAAATTGGACATAACAAATGCATGTATCAGAAGTTAGATGTGACCAGTATTCAGGAGTGGAAAGAAGCTGAAAAAAGTTTCTCAGAATATACATCTGGAACATGCAATATTTTTTTTAATAATGCGGGTATAGCTAATTTTGCTGGAGCTTTTGAAGACGTACCTGTCGATGAAATTTATAAAATAATAGATGTTAATTTTAAAGGAGTTGCAAATGGATGTATTTCGATGCTGAGTTTATTAAAGAATACAGAGAATAGTCTTCTTTTAAATACTAGTTCCGTGGCAGGGTTAGTGCCTACACCTGGTATTGCTATCTATGGAGCAACCAAGCATGCAGTAAGTTCACTAACTGAGTCTTTAAGAATTGAATATGAAAGACATGGTATAAGAGTTTCTGAAATTAATCCATGGTTTACAGAAACGCCAATACTCGAGGCGAGAAACGTGTCATCTGATATGCAAAGTCAATGGGAACGAGACTTTGTAAATGAGCGAACTAAGATATACCCGGTCTCAAAAGTCGTTGATAAAGTCTGGCTGGCTTATAAAAGTAAGAAAATCCATCATACTGTAGGATTAGAAGCAAATCTCGCTTCATTCTTTATGCGTTTTATTCCTTCTTTCATAAGAAGAATGAGCAAAAAACTTTTCAAGGATACGTTTATTTAAACTGATCTTTTTGCCTTATCGGCATCATTTGAGGATTTAATCATATTTCTTAGCATTTCCCACTCCTGATCAGTTACATCTTTTAACATTTCATAGAAATTTCCTGCATGGTTTAGCCATTGAGCACCATCTATTGCAACAATTTCACCTGTTAAATACTCACAGCCATCTGCCATTAAAAAAGTTGCAAGATTTGCAAGTTCACTTAATTCACCAGTTCTCTTCATGGGAACTGAATTCATTAAGTCTGCTCCCTTACCTCCAGGCGCCAATCGATCCCAAGCTCCCTTTGTAGGAAATGGACCTGGAGCAATACCATTTAGTCTTATTCCTCTATTTCCCCATTCAGCAGCTAGTGACCTTGTCATTGTCGCTAAGCCAGATTTCGACATCGCCGATGGAACTGTATAAGGCCCACTACTGTCAACCCAAGTAGTTAGAATAGAAATTATACTTCCTTTTAGATTTTCTTTTAACCATCTTTTCCCAATGGCATTAGTCATATAAAAAGTTCCATTAAAAACTATATTAGAGATAGCAGTAAAAGCTCTTGGAGATAAATCTTCTGTTCTAGAAATAAAATTACCTGCCGCATTATTTAGTAGCCCTGTGAGAGGTCCTTCACTCCAAATTTCATTAACCATATCCTCGATGGCCTCAGGGACTTTAATATCACATGAAATAGCTTTCACAGATCCACCGTGTAAATCCATTAATTCTTTTGCAGTTTCATCTAAAACTGATTTTCTTCTACCGCAAATATAGATATCTGCCCCAAGCTCCAAATATCTTGTAGCCATTGCTTTTCCAAGGCCAGACCCTCCACCAGAAATCAAAATTCTTTTATCTTTTAATAAATCTTTTTGAAACATATTTACTCCTTTATCCAAATTGCGTTAAGAACGGAAAATACTTTATAAAAAAGAATGCCAATTCTTGAATTCTATTAGTTAAAATTAGAATACCAAATATTACAAGTAATACACCAGTAAAAATTTCTATAGCTCTAATATAATTTCTTATTTTTGATAAAAATCTCATGAAGCCATTAATAGCGTATGCAGCGAGTAGAAATGGAATGCCAAGGCCTGCCGAGTAGAGCGTTAAAAGAACAATCCCATAAGTAACAGTTTCTGAACTTGCCGCTATTGATAATACACTGCCTAAAATTGGCCCTATACATGGTGTCCATCCAAAGGCAAAAGAGAGTCCAATTACGTAAGATCCAACTATTCCAGGTCTATAGCTTTGAATTTGGTACCTTGTATCTCTATTTAAGAATGGAAGTTGGATAATTTGCATAAAATGAATACCAAAAATGATGATAATAATTCCACCAACAACTCTCAATATATCTAGGTATTCATAAATTAGGCCACTTAATAAAGTCGCTGATGCACCCAATAAAATGAACACAGTAGAAAATCCAAAAACAAAACTTAACGCAAAGTAAAATACATTCCTTTCTTTTGAAGCGTCCTCACCCGAGGCAATCTTGTCTAAACTTGTACCTGCTAAAAAACATAAATAACCAGGCACAATAGGTAATACACAGGGTGACAAAAAGCTGAGTAGTCCTGCTAGGACAACGTAAAAATATGATATTTCTGCCATTAAACTTTTCTAAATCTTTTAAATACTTCTGCGCCGCTCAAGCCTATAAGTATAGCTATTAGAAGGGAAATCAATCCGTAAATCAAAGGATAGTTTTTTGAAAAGGAATAGATTGCTTCTTCAATACCTACTCTGGTTACCATAAAATTATAAGAATATTCATTCGAAATTTTATTATCTATAATCAAATACAAATTAACCTTGTATTGACCGACAGGAACGGTATTGGGTATTTCAATATAAGATCTAAATAAATTTCCATCAATTATTTGAATTTCCCCATTGACCTTTCTGTAAACGTCTTCACTTTCTTTTGTTCTTATTAGCGCATCATAAAAAGTGCCTTTTTCTTTTTGGTTTTTGACATTTCCCCAGTCAATATTAAGCGCACTCCAGTCTATAAGCTGAGTATCTTTTTTATTTAATAGACCAATATTGTTTTTATTTAAAAATTCATTGGTTATCTCATTTGTACTTGATAGATAATAAAATCCAGGAACATCGTTAAACCCAACACTTTTTGAATTTAGCCAGAAACCAAAAAAAGATTCCTTTTTTCTTATGACTACATCTTCTGACGGACCAACTACTTCAATAAGAATATCACTCTTATCATCTCTTGCTTGGGAGGGATCTGAATAAAATGCTCCAAATACAAGAAGATTTTTTCCTGAAAAATTAGCATCAATGTATATTTCTTCTTCATCAGATCCAATTACAAGTGCTGAGGCTGGCGAGATTAAAAATAATACAAATAATTTAATTAATAAAAATATTTTAAAATGCATTTTAGAACAAAGCCCTGATGACAGTTATATTAAAAATCTCGTTTGGTTCTACTAGTAAGTCGAGTGCTATTTTAACTGCAACACCTAATACAATAATTGCGAGAAGTGCTCTAATTTCTTCACCTCTTAATTTATTAGCAGCTAATACTCCTAATTGTGCACCGATAACAGAGGCGATTATTAGAAAGAATGCTAAAACTGCATCAACAGCAAATGTAGTTGTTGCATGGAGCAATGTTACAAGAGCAGTAACAAATATAATTTGAAATAACGATGTTCCGATTACTTTGGATGTTGGCATTCCAAGAAAATAAATCATGGCAGGGATTAATATGAATGTACCACCAATACCCATTGTTGCTGACAAAATGCCAATAACAAATCCAATGATGATAGGAGGTATTGCGCTAATATATAATTTAGATTTATAGAATTTCATTTTGAATGGCAATTTGTGTGCCCAGTTATGGTAATGAATTTTTCTCTTTACCGTTTTTCTTCTTACTCTATCCCTGATGACCTGAGAGCTTTCAATGAGCATAATTAGACCAATTGAAGTAAGTAGAGCAAAATATAGAATTGATATGACAGTATCAATTTGACCGAGGACGACTAATCTACTAAAAATCCACACGCCTAATATAGATCCAAAGAATGAGCCTATCAGCAAGACACCACCCATTTTGAAGTCAACTAAGCCTTGTCGCCAGTAACCAATTGTTCCAGAAATTGATGAAGCGACAATTTGATTAGCTGACGTTGCTACAGCCACATTTGTTGGAATACCCATAAATATGAGAATAGGGGTCATTAAAAATCCTCCACCTAAACCAAACATACCTGACAAAAAACCGACTACACCACCTATTGATAGTAGTAAAATTATATTAACTGAGAGCTCTGCAATTGGCAGATAAATACTCATATTTTCACACTTTTCAGACTTTCCCCTACGATATGGATAGCAAAATTAGAGATTTGCAATTTATTAGACAATGATTATATATTTAAATTAAATTACAACAATTATTCATAAACCTATGTCCTACAAAAGTCCAATAGAAGATTTCAAATATAACCTCGCCATGCTCGATTACGATGAGATCATTGCAGGCATAGATAAATTCAAGGATTATGACTCTGACACGCTAATGAGCGTAGTGAGTGAAATTGGTCGTCTGAATGAACTAGAGGTTGTTGATAGTAATAAAATAGGTGACCGCGAAGGTCTCAAGTATCTTCCTGATGGCCCTGAAGGTCCTGAAGTTCATACTCCAGAAGAGTTTAAAAAAATATATCAAGTTGTAAAGGAATCTGGGTACGTTGGTGCTACGATGCCAACTCAATATGGAGGCGGTGGAGCTCCTTTCACAACAGCTATTCTTGCAGGAGAAGTCGGAATTGCATCTAACATGGCATTTTACATGGGTCCGGGACTCAGTCATGGAGCAATGAAAACCATATTAAAAAAGGCGACTGAAGAATTGAAAGATAAGTACTTGCCAAACATGACCTCTGGTGAGTGGATGGGAACCATGTGTCTCACTGAGCCACAATGTGGAACTGATTTGGGTTTAATCAAAACAACGGCCAAGCCAGTTGATAATCACTATGAATTAAATGGACAAAAGATCTGGATTTCATTTGGTGAACATGATCTTACAGAGAATATAATTCATCTTGTTTTAGCTAGAACACCCGATGCACCAGCAGGAATAAAAGGTATAAGTCTATTTTTAGTTCCAAAAAGATTAGATGATAATTCGAGGAATCCCATTTTTTGTGGTGGCTTAGAACATAAACTTGGTATTAACTCATCACCAACATGTGTCATGAATCTAGATAATGCTAAAGGATGGCTTGTTGGTGAAGAGAATAAGGGTATGGAAGCAATGTTCTTAATGATGAACGATGCTAGGCTGAAAGTTGGTTTACAAGCTATAGCAATGTCTGAAATTTCTTATCAAAATGCATTAGAGTTTGCAAAAGAACGAAAGCAGATGAGGTCAGTAGTCAAAGAGAAACAAGATCCGGACAGTAAGGCAGACAGCATCCTTGTTCACCCTGATGTTAGACGAATGCTAATGAATGTTAAATCAACTACTGAAGCAATGAGAGCACTTTGTATATATACAGCTATGAAAATTGATCTTGCAGAAGACCATCCTGATGAGCAAGTGAGGCAGGATGCTGACGATTTTGCGGCTTTAATGACGCCGATAATAAAAGCTTATTGTACAGAAAAAGGTTTCATGAATTGTTCTGAAAGTCTTCAAGTACTTGGGGGTAGCGGTTTTACTCAGGAATACCCTCTTGAACAATACTTAAGAGATGTAAGAATTACTATGATTTATGAAGGCACTAATGGTATTCAAGCATTAGATTTAGTTGGAAGAAAACTCACAATGCACAAAGGCAGAATGTTGCAAAACTTCCAAAAAGAAGTTCAAAGCTTTTTAAATGAAAATAAAGATAATAATGAAATCGCAACCTTTATAAAGCCGTTAGAAAATGCATTAAAAGAAGTCACAACTTCAACTATGTGGCTAATGCAAAACGGAATGCAGGATCCTGAAAATGCTCTATCATCAGCAACAGATTACCTTAATTTAATGGCTTTATCTTCGATGACCTACATGTGGGCTAGAATGGCTAAGTTTTCAATGGGAAAAAATGAGCCTATTCACAAGAACAAGATTAAAACAGGCACTTATTTTGTAGAAAAAATTATGCCAGAATTAGTAATGTATTCTAAAAAAGTACAGGCAGGTAAATCATCAATGATGGATATGGAAGTAGCTGAGTTTTAATTAAGATCTATATCCTAATTGTCTTGCAGCTAAGTCATACATAATTTCTTCTGAACCGCCACCAATTGCATTAACTCTTACTTCTCTGTAGATCCTCTCAACTTTACCAGGACCACTGTTCGCTCTTAGGTATCCTGCACCGCCAAGTATTTGCATTGCTTCTCGCGCACACAATTCCATAGCCTTGCTTGCATGAACTTTTAGCATAGCTAAATCTGCAATAGGACTTTCTCCATTCATGACTCTCCAAGATAATAATTCAGTCCATGCACGAGACGTTCTTACAACTCTATTCATTTCAACGAGTTTATGTTTAATAACTTGATTATCGATGAGTGGCTTACCAAAAGTTTTTCTTTCTCTAGCCCAAGCAACAGCTTCATCAATACAAATTTGTGAATATGCATTCATTCCTGCAGCCATACCTAATCTTTCTTGACTGAAATTACTCATCACACCAATCCAACCACTATTTTCGCCACCTATTAAATTTTCAACAGGAACTTTGCAATCATCAAAATATAAAACAGCAGTATCAGAACTTAACCATCCCATTTTTTTAAGGGGAGTTTGAGTAAATCCAGGTGTATCTTTTTCAATTACAAGCACAGAAATTCCCGAGGCTCCTTCGCCACCTGTTCTTACTCCAACAACAAAGGTGTCTGCTCTCATCCCGCTTGTGATGAACATTTTTGAACCGTTGACTACGAAATGGTCATCTTTTCTTACAGCTTTCGTTTTTAAGCTTGCAACATCAGAGCCACCTGAAGGTTCGGTCATTGCAAGGGCTGCTATTTTTTCTCCTTTCACAACAGGTGGAATAAATTTTTCTTTTTGCTCTTCAGTTCCAAGAGACTGAATCAAAGGAATTGCAATATTATGTGAAAGTAAACTTGCAGAAACACCGCCACACCCTTGAGCAAATTCTTCTGCGGTTACAATACCGTGGAATATATCAATGCCTTCTGTAGTACCACCGTATTTTTCATCATAACCCATGCCCATCAGACCAACCTCGGCGGCTTTTTTGTATAATTCTCTTGGGAATTCTCCTGCTTCTTCCCATTCCTCTACAAATGGGGCTATTTCTTTAGCTACAAACTTTCTAACTTCATCTCTCCAAGCGTGATGGGAGTCATTATAAAATAAAGGTTCTTTTCCTTCTGCTATTCCAACTTTTGGTATCATGTTATTTCACTCACTCCATTCTTAATTACAATTTTGTCTCGCTCTTTTACTTTAGATTGATAGTAAACCTTACTGCCGTTTTTCCACATTTCAGTAACGATTGTTTCACCAGGATATACAGGGGATGAAAAACGGCAATCAAATTTTTTTAACTTTTTAGCATCACCCTCACATACGCTTTCTACGAGTGAGCGGCACGCTATACCATAAGTGCACATGCCATGAAGGATAGGCTTTTCAAATCCTGCAGTCTTTGCAAAATTAGGATCGGAGTGTAGCGGATTAAAATCACCTGAAAGTCTAAAAATCAAAGCTTGGTCAGGTTTAGTCTTAATTTCGTGAACAAAATCTGGATCGCCTTCTGGTCTAAATATTTCACTTTTTGGAGATTCTGGACCTCCAAACCCTCCATCACCTCTCGCAAATGTGGTACTTACAAGTTTACAGATTTCAGTACTATCTTTTTTTAGTTTGATTGTAGTCTCCACATCTATTACCGCACCTTTACCTGCACCTTTATCATAGCAACCTATTACCTTAGCATTAGAAATAAAATCTCCCGATACCGGTAGGGGATTTGTAAAAGACAGTTTTTGCTCACCATGCACTACTAAAATGAAATTTATGTTTGCTTTTAAAAGTAGAGGCGAGTGATATTGAAAATTTGTTGCCATTGATGGCAATGCAACTTGTGAGTTTTCATAAACATATTTTAACTCTGCCATATTCATCGGATCATTACCTAGACCAACTCCAAGGCTATAGAGAATTGAATCCTTATCAGAATAAGAAATTTCAACATTCTCAGATGTCATAGACATTATTTCATCGTAATTAATAGGCATTTTTTATGTATTTTAGTACGTTTTAAATATATATATAGTTTATATAGTTCAAATATTTAATGCGAGTAAAAAATATGTCTAAACCATTTGATGTCGAAATAAACAATTCTATAGCTCATATAAGGTTCAACAGGCCTGAGAAAAGAAACTCAATGAATGAGGATTTTTGGAATTTATTTCCTAAGGAAGTTGAAGAATTAGATAGTAGCGGTGAAATCAGAGCCTTGGTCGTTTCTTCAACAGGTCCTCACTTTTCATCTGGCATAGATTTGAATATGTTTAAGGATGATGTGGTTGAAAACCAAAGTGAAAATGAACTTGGAAGAAGCAGAGGCTACTTCTTACAACAACTACATTATTTACAGAACGCGGCTACTTGTTTGGAAACAGCTCGGTTTCCAGTGATAGCAGCAGTTCAAGGTGGATGCATTGGAGGAGGAATAGACTTAATCACTGCAGCTGATATTAGATTGTGCACAAAAGATGCTTTCTTTTTAATAGAAGAAATAAATGTTGGGCTTGCTGCAGACATTGGCACTATTCAAAGACTACCCAAAATTATTCCTGCTGGTATTGCGAGAGAATGGACAATGATGGGAGAGAAAGTTTCTGCGGATAGAGCAAAAGAGGTAGGACTTGTAAGTTCTCTGCATGAAAATCATGAAGAAATGCTGGATACTGCATTTAAAATTGCTGAAAGACTTGCTTCAAAAACACCTTTAGCTATGTGGGTTACTAAAGAAGTTTTAAATTATTCTAGAGACCATTCGGTAAAAGAGGGATTAGAAAATGTAGCATTATGGAATGCGGCGACCCTTCACAAAGAAGATGTGATGAATACCATGATGGCAAAAATGCAAAAAAAAGATCCTGAATATAGGAACTTAAGGAATAAAAATTTCCTAAAACGTAAATCTGATAAGCAGTAAATCAGATATAAAATTTAAATGAGATTTAAAAAAGGAATTATTCTTGCCGCTGGTAAGGGAACTCGACTGTTCCCATCAACTGAAGCGGCATCAAAGCCTTTACTACCTTTGTATGACAAGCCATTGCTTTATTATGCACTGTCTAATTTAATGCTTGCAGGCATTAGGGAAGTATTATTTATTTCACGTAAGCAGGATATGCCGAGTTTTAAAAAACTGTTTGGCACAGGTAATCAGTTAGGTATGCGTTTTAAATATTCTTTCCAGGCGAAACAGAAAGGTATACCAGATGCAATAAATGTTGCTAATAACTTTATTACTCAACAGCCATTTGTCCTAGCCTTAGCGGACAATCTTTTCATCGGAGAAAGTTTTCAAAAAACACTAAAGCAAGTGCAATCAATAAATTCGGGTGCAGCAGTCTTAGCCGTAAAAACCAAATATCCCTCAAAATCTGCAGTTATTGATCTTGGAAAAAAAGGGAAAATCAAATCAATTATTGAAAAACCAAAGAAACCTAAAAGTAATTTAACCATACCGGGATTATATTTTTATGACTTCGAGTCTAAATCGGTAGTTAGAAAACTTAAACCTTCTAAAAGAGGAGAGTTAGAAATCGTTGATGTACATCTTGCATATTTAGAGAAACAACTGCTCAATGTATTCCCACTCAAAAAAGATATAAAATGGTTTGATACAGGCGATGCCGCCGAAATGCTTGAGGCTTCTAATTATGTTCAAAGATATCAAAAAAATAAAAAAACCCTAGTGGGCTCAATTGAATTAATTGCCCTAAAAAATGGCTGGATTTCAAAAAAGAAATTCAGTTTAATCATTAGTAAATATCCAAATTCGCAGTATAAAAAAAATCTTCAAAAGTTTAGTTAATAATGGATCGACAAGGTTTAATTGACTTACTCAATAAGAAATCTATTCGATTTAAATTAACTGAACACAAACCATTATTTACAGTGGAAGACTCAAAAAATTTAAGAGGTCAGATCGAAGGAGCTCATTCAAAGAATCTCTTCTTAAAGGATAAAAAAGATAATTTTTATTTAGTTAGCTTCATAGAAGATATTGTTGCTGACCTTAAGAAAGCTGCAAATCCACTAGGCTCAAAGAAACTATCATTTGCCAGAGAAGAATATCTTTTGCAATATTTAGGCATTAAGCCAGGTTCTGTATCGCCATTTGGATTATTAAACGATTATGAAAAAAAAGTTAAATTCTTCTTTGACTCGGAATTTATGAAATTTGATATCGTCAATTTTCATCCGCTAGTTAATACTGCAACTGTTTCCATAGCACCAAGTGATCTGATTAATCTTATTGAAAAGTATCATTCAAAAGTAGAATTTATTAATATGCGTCAATTTCAAAAATGAAATGAAAAAAGCAAAATTCATTAAAACAAAAAAAAGTATTGATACTAGTGTATTTAAACTTCAGTTAGATGAAGTTATTTGGGTTAATGGTAGAAGGGCCACAAGAGATGTTATTCGCCACAATGGGATAACTGCTATAGTGCCAATTGTAGATAAGAAATATATTATCTTGATTAAGCAGTATAGGTATGGAGCTGACAAGATCATGTTAGAAGTGCCGGCAGGAACGATTGATCCTGGTGAAAAACCATTACAATGTGCAAAACGTGAATTAATTGAAGAAACTGGTTATCATGGAAAGCAATGGAGACTTATAGGCAAATACTTTCCTACCCCAGCTTATAACACTTGTATTATTCATTCATATTTAACACATTGTTATAAACAAACAGCAACAAATTTTGATGATGATGAGGTCTTAGAAACAAAAATCTTCTCAGTAAGCGAAATAAAAAAAATGTTAAGAAATAATAAGTTTTCCGATATTAAAACTTATATAAGCCTAGAGAGATTTACTAAATATTATTGATTAAGTATTTTCCAGATACCTGAAGCTGACAAAATAATTTTATCTTTAGAAATCAAGTTTCCTTCTACAAATACAAGAGATTTCGTTGTTTTGGTAACTTTCCCGTCACACTCAATAATGTCATCTTGAAGACCTGGGCTTACAAAATTACAATTTAAAGATATAGTACTGCAAGGTTTCTTTCCACACGCAGTAAACACCATTGAGCCTAAAAAAATATCTGCTAATGACATTGAGTATCCACCATGTGCAATTCCATGAGCATTTAAGTGTTTGTCTAAAATTTTTGTAATGAATTTAAAGTTTCCGTCATCTTCTTTTTTGAAATACATTGGTCCAATGAGTACATCAAAACCTGCATGCCACCCAAGTTTTTTATAACCTTCTGGAACCCAGTTAGGAAGAGACATTTCTGTTTTAAGCATTACCATTTTAGATTCGTGTGTTGTTAAGAATGCGAATTTTTAGCCTCGTAATTAAATCTGGTCAAGCATAATAAAGAAATTTATATGCCAAAATATGAGGCTATTTTAAGCGTCTTTAGATATATTAAATTTTAACTTTTTTTTTCATATAAAAAGTTTATGTTACGTTTTTTAATATTTTCAGGGAAATAATCGTATGAGAGAAGCTGCAATAATATCAACTGCCAGAACTGGTTTAGCAAAAGCTATGCGTGGTGGATTTAATAAAACTCATGGAATTACGATGGGCGGCCATACTGTAAAACACGCAATTAAAAGAGCAGGAATAGAATCTGGTGAAGTAGAAGATATTATATTTGGTTGTGGACAACCTGAAGCCGCAACTGGTCATAACATTGGAAGAAATGTAGCGATAGCTGGCGGATGTCCTGTTACTGTTCCTGGTACTACAATCAATAGATTTTGCTCATCAGGACTTCAAAGTATTGCTGTTGCAGCTCAAAGAATTATTGTTGATGGTATCAAAGTTGCAATAGGTGGTGGAGTTGAGTCAATTTCAATGACACAGCAGAACTTAAATATGAAATACCTGATAGAGCCTGAATTGCAAAAAATCTGTCCTGCTTTATGGATGCCAATGATTAATACAGCAGATATTGTTGCTGATAGATACAAAGTAAGCAGGGAACAGCAAGATGAATACTCACTTCAGAGTCAACAGCGTACAGCTGAAGCGCAAAGCGCTGGAAAGTTTACAGATGAAATCGTTCCTTTGAAAACAAAAATGGACGTTATGAACAAAGAAACAAAAGAAGTTACTGAGCAAGAAGTAACAGTTGATAAAGATGAGTGTAACAGACCTCAGACAACTTTAGAAAGTTTAGCTGGACTCATGCCAGTCATGGGACCTGATAAATACGTTACTGCAGGTAACGCAAGTCAGTTATCTGATGGAGCATCATCGTGCGTATTAATGGATTTGAAAGAAGCAGAAAAAAGAAACATTGAACCAATGGGAATTTTTAGAGGATTATCAGTCGCAGCTTGTGAACCGGATGAAATGGGTATTGGTCCAGTTTTCGCTGTGCCAAAATTGTTAGAACAACACGGCTTATCCGTTGATGATATTGACATTTGGGAACTAAATGAAGCTTTTGCTGTTCAAGTATTATATTGCCGTGATAAACTTGGAATCGATAATGAGAAGCTGAATGTTAATGGTGGTTCAATCTCAATTGGACACCCATACGGTATGACAGGTTCACGTATGACAGGTCATATTTTAATTGAGGGCAAAAGAAGAAATGCAAAATACGGTGTCGTCACAATGTGCGTTGGCGGTGGCATGGGAGCGGCAGGACTTTTTGAAATTTTATGATTGATACGATAAAATACATTGAGAAAATTGCTTTAGTAATAATTATTTTTGCGACAGTTATTGCTATTGGTTATGAGATTTTCGCAATGTATGAGAAATCGCTTGTTGAATTAGCTGATCTATTGTTACTATTTATTTACTTAGAAGTTATTCAAATGATCAGAGAGTATTGGACGCTCAATAGGATCAGAATAAGCATTCCATTGTTTATTGCAATTACTGCCGTAGCTAGATTAATTATACTTCAAGGTAAGACAATGGATCCTAGCATGTTATTATATGAGGGTGGCGCAATACTGCTCATTGCAATTGCAGTGCTTATTCTAAAAGCGAGAAAACTAAAGATGTTTTCTGATGTTGAAGACTAAAATATTTAACTATTTTCAAATATTAATCTTATCCATCGTAATTCAGAATGGTGCGTATGCCATTACTGCATCAGATGAGGATGAAATAATATCAGTGGTAAGTGCACAACTGCAGGCATTTCAAGATGATGATTTTGAAAAAGCATATTCATATGCTTCTCCAACAATTAAAACCATCTTTTCTGATTATAAAAAGTTTAGAGATATGGTAGTGGGTCAATATCAAGCTGTGTATAGACCAAAAAGTATAAACTTTGGAAATGTTACAACCCAAGGGGGGACCACTTTTCTCGAAGTCTATTTAGTTGATCCAGATGGCATATTTGTAACTGCAATTTATACGATGCAACAGCAAGAAGATGATAGCTGGCTTATTAATGGCTGTTTTCTCAATCAAGCTAAGAGTGATCAGATCTAATTAAGATGATTTCTCAATAATTTCTTGATAAAACTTTAAACTGTTTTTACTTTTTCTTTCAAGAGTTTCTCTATCAACTCCAATAAGTCCAAATCTTGGCTTATATCCATACAACCACTCAAAATTATCAAGGAATGACCAATAATAATAACCTCTTATATCGAGGCCATCATCAATACAGCGTTGAAGACCCTCTAGTGCTGTTTTGACATAGCTTATTCTTTGTTCATCATCATCGGTACCAATTCCATTTTCAGTCACAATCATTGGACAATTAATTTTAGGCGCTACGTATCTCAAAACATTTTCAAGTGACTCTGGATAGTATTCATATCCCATCACGAGCATGGTTGAATTATTTGTATTAGGTTTAATAATTCCTTCAGGACCATATGTATGACGCGTGTATGTTTGTATGCCTATAAAGTCATCATTTTTTACCTGTTCCAAGCAAATGTCTACAGACTCGGCATGAGCTTTATCTCTCATTGCTTCCCCACCATCAATACATTGGTAATCCATAATTGAAAGTGTGATTCCAACTGGTTGATTTTTATTCAAGTTACCTTTAATAACTGGAAATGACTTTACGTGAGCCTCCATCATGCAATCTCTTATTTTGAATGGATGTCCAAACAAAAAAGGTCCAAAGTTTTCAAGGCTTGAGCCGCATGTTTTTGCTGCTTCACTAACAAAAGGCATAATGGTTTTCATTCCACCCTCTGGATAGCTAGGAAAACTATGAGCAAAACAAGAGGTTAGGTTTGCCTCATTAATCGTACATACTGTATCCATATAATCGTCCAACTCTTTTGATACTTTTTCTGAGTATCGAACAAATAAATCTACGTTATTCTGATTTTCCCAACCACCTCTTGCAGTAAACCATAATGGCGATGTAAAGTGTTGAAGGGTTACACAAGTTTTCAAGCCTTTCTCTCTACAATAACCTAGAACTTTTTTGTAGTGATCTATTGCCTCTTGAGAAAATTCACCTTCACTGGTTTCAATTCGAGCCCATTCAACTGATAAGCGATAAGCTTGAATAGAATGATTAGCCATAATATCGATATCTTCTTCATATTTATTCCATTGATCACAAGCAATACCTGAAGGTTCAGCAAATGTTGTATCTTTAGTATGTTCTAAGTGCCAAAAATCTGAATTAGTATTGTTTCCTTCAACTTGATGTGCTGCAGTTGCAGTACCCCATATAAAATCTTTAGGTAAATTTTTTAACATCATACGAATTTTGCCTTTTTATAATTCTCTAATATCATTTTTTTGAACTCTTCTACTTTATCATTTTTCACCAGTGTTACAACAGCACCTCCAAAACCAGCCCCCGTCAACTTTGATCCTAACGCGCCAAAATAATTAGACAGGTTTACTAATTCATTCAATTCGTCAGTTGAAACACCATAATACTCAGATAGAGAAGAGTGACTTTCTGTCATCAGTTTCCCAAACTCATTAGGATTATCATCTTTAAGGAACTGAACAGCTTTTTTGACTCTTATATTTTCCTCTATAACATGTCTACATACTTTGAACTCTTCATCAGATAATAATTTAATCTCTTTTTCGCTTATAAATTCTTTTTCACACAGATTTTTTAAATCCATCTTCTTTGCTGCACTAAGGCACAGCTCTTTTTTTTGATTAAACTCACTGTTTGATAAAATTCTTTTAGTATTACTATCAATAATTAGAAAATTATAATCATCAAAAATATTAACTAATTCGTAAGATCTACTAAGAGTATTTAGATATAAAGCTTGTTTGCGATTACCTAATACAGAAGCAAATTGATCCATTATGCCACCACCAACTCCTACAAAAATATTTTCAATGCCATATGCCAAATCGATAAGTTCATCATCAGACATATTTTTTTTATAAAAATTATTTAGAGCCTTTAAAGTACTTACTGTTATTGCAGCCGAGGACGAGAGTCCAATTCCTAATGGAAGTGTGCTGCTTATTTTAAAAGACAGTTCTTTGATTATAATTGAATATTTCTTACCAAAGAATAGACATGAGCCAATTATAAAATCTGCCCAATCGTCTCTTTTTTCTAATTTTTCAATTGATAATGTTTTTTGGTACTTGTCTGAGGCTATGGAAATACAATCAATTTCAGGGTTCTCACTTAATTCGCAGATTATTGAGTTTTTTATCTGTAAAGGTAATACACATCCTCCATTATAATCTAAATGCTCACCAATTAAGTTTACTCTCCCGTAGCCTTCACCAACTGAGACTGCTTTCATAATTTGATCTTATCTTTGTTTTAACTCTGCAAATACTTTTTTATAAAAAATACTATCATATTTATTAAAGTACATTACGACGATAGCTATTGTTCCAGCAATAGATGGAAAAATATAACCCATAATGAAAAGACCATTCAATGTTTCCTCACTTTGTATTGCTGCATTTGCAATATAATTTGTGTTATCTAATATTACTCCCGCTAACCAAGCACTAAAGCCAACACTTAACTTGAACACAAATACATGAGCAGAATTCAGTATTCCTTCCGCTCGAAATCCTGATTTCCACTCGCCATACTCAACCGTATCAGCAATCATTGACCAGGCCATTACACCTGCCATACCAAAGCCAACAAACCCAGGACTAGCAATGAATGCTAATAACCAAAAGTTTTCATAACCTGTGATAAAATAAATTATTAAATCTGTAAAAACGTAGAGAAAAGTTCCAATCATGAATAATGTTTTCTTTTCAAACCTGTGTTTTACTAAATTTATTACATATGCTCCAAGCATAATTTGTAGAATCACGCCCAGTAAAATTGGACTAAAGTATGCTTCTAATTGTAAGTTATATTTTACGAAATAGATTACTGTAAGTTGCTTAATATTGTTCGCTATCCAAGTAGTAAGAAGAGCTAGCACTACAAAGTGTAATGGAAAATTTGTAAAAACCATTTTTATGATTTTTTTTAATCCAACACGTTTTTCATAAGGCTTAGAATAAATTTCTTTGGTATTAAAGAAGCAAAGAAAAGCAAAAATTGCTCCCATGAAAGCTAAACAACCAACCACAATTGGGAATCCATATTGAGGTGAGCTAAATAAGCCAACTAAAGGCAATGTTAATACTGCAACAGCAATTGACCCCGAACTGGCTCCTAAAAATCTGAATGAGGCTAGAGAAGTCCTTTCATCTCGATCTTGGGTCATAGCTGGAATTAAAGAACCTACTGGTATAGCAATAATTGTATATAGTGTCGTGAAAGTAATGTAGGTGAAAAGAGCCCAGTAAAATTTACCTGTTTGGGATAAATCGGGAGAAGTAAAACACAGTATGATCATTATTAAAGCGGGGACAGATCCAAATAAAATATAGGGTCTAAATTTCCCCCATCTCGTTGAGGTATTATCTGCTATGTACCCCATGATGGGATCAGTGAATGCATCCCAGACTTTCGCTATGAAAAATACCAACCCCGCTTGTGTTGGCGATAAACCAAAAATATCTGTGTAGAAAAACAGTAGATAAAATACGGTTAACTGCCACATGATATTTATCGCAAAATCTCCACCGCCATAAAATATTTTTGATCTGGTACTTAGTTTCATAAATTTTTATAAGTTGTTTCTACTAACTTTAAAGCACGTTGGTCACCTAACATCGATCCAGTAAGCAAATTCATAGTGTAAGCAAAACTCAGCCCGTTTTCGGGATCACCAAAAGCCATAGAGCCACCCCAACCAGTATGACCAAACGCTTTGCTGCTCTTTCCAAAAAGTTTACCACCTCCCACACTATACCCTGCACAGCTCCATTGCATCGGCGATTTCATAACGTTATCATCACCGCTGACAGCAACTGCAGTTACTAATTTAAAAGTTTCATTTGATATGAAGTTATTTGACTGATGATTTATAAAGTGATCATAAATTTTTGCGATCGATCGTGAATTTCCATGACAGTTCATTGCAGGAATTTCGGCTAGCCTCCATTCTGAAGTATTTGCTGTTTTAGTTCTGTTTGCAGGATTGAGGAATGCAGTTACCAAATAATTATCAACATTTTCTGGATTACTAAAAGCTTTACGTAAACTTTCAGAACTTATTAACTCAGCAATATTGTCATGATGTATCTCAGGGGTTCCAATAAAGCACTTTGCTTTCAGAGGCTCACTAAGAAGTTCATACAAATTTTTTCCAACTGATTTTTTTGTAATTCTTTTAATTAATTCTCCAACGAGAAAGCCGATAGTTTTAGGATGATAGCAAATTTCTTTGTTGGGTTCATGGAAAGGTTTTTGTTTTGCAAGTAACTCACAAACATAATCCCATTTATAAAAATCTGTTTCATCAAGAGGATCCCTCCAACCATAAAGACCTGCTTGATGAGATAAAAGTGTTTTTACCCTAATATCATTTTTTCCATTTTCAGAAAATTCTGGCCAATAATCGCAAACTCTTTTTTCTAATTCTAAATCACCATTATCAATTAGTTTTGCAACTACCATGGCGACAATTCCTTTACTGGTTGAATGAACATTGACCATTGTTTCTTTATTCCAGCTAATTTTTTTGTCACGGTCTTGAAAACCACCGTAAAGATCTATGATTGGCTTACCATCTTTATATACAGCAAATGATGCACCAACTTCCTCATCACTTTCAATATTTCTCTTAAAAAGTTCGTAGGTTTCTTGGAACTTTTCTTCAAATTCTCCATACTCTGTAACAGCATTCATAGTGCTCATTTATAGTGTAATAAAATTAAATTTATATATTCTTCTTTTAGATTATATGAGCGAAGTAAATAACAAAACATATTTAATTGGTTTTATTCTTGCATTATCTGCTGGTTTGATTTGGAGTTTTGGTGCGCCTACTGTTCGCTATATGGTAGATGCTGAAATTTATCAATGGCATTATCTATTTTGTAGAGGCATTGTAGTAGCAACAATTCTCCTAATCTTTCTAATTTATCAAGAAGGATTAGCATTCAGACATAATTTTAAAAGGGTAGGTATTTCAGGTTTAATTGGTGGTTTGGGTCTAGCTTCAGCTTTTATTTTTTTCATATTTGGAATGACTTTTACTTCTGCAGCAACAACGTTATTTATGATTGGAACTCAACCTTTATTTGCGGGACTGTTTGCTTATATTTTTCTTAGAGAAAAAGTTGGAATAACTACAGCTATTGCATGTTTTGTTTCGTTGTTTGGTATGTTTTTAATGGCATACAATGACTGGTATGCTGGCACATTTTTAGGTTGGACTTTTGGATTATTTTGTTCAATTGGTTTTGCAATATTTGCTACGACTTTAAGATGGCAGCCTGATACACCAAAATTTACAACGATCATTATTGCTGGGATTGCATGCTCCTTATTTTCGATGTGTATGATTCTCTATCTCAATGATGGTTATACTATGCCGCTTAGAAATATACTATTGAGCATGATGCATGGTTCTTTTGTAGCAATAGGGTTAATACTTTTAAGTATAGGCGCACGCTATTTGCCAGCTGCTGAATTCATGCTTCTCTCTCTTACTGAAGTAGTAGGGGGAGTCATATGGTGTTGGATACCTCTTTTTGGAGTTAACGAGGTGCCTTCAACATTCACTCTTATAGGAGGTATGATTATAATTATCGCAATCAGCTTCTATGCTTTAGGTTCAAAACAGAAAACTTCACCACCGACTTTATGAGTAATAAGAGTTTATTGAATGAATGAAATAATATCTAATAACTGGAACTTTCCGACGCCTATATGGTTTGGGCTTTCACGTAGACTTGAAATTATAGAAGCGCTTAATGAGTTATCTATAGTGAAACCAATGATTGTTACAGACCCAAATTTTGCAGAAAATGAAAATTTTATTGAAATCCTTGCTATTCTTGAAAAGAATAAGATCGAATTCTCAGTATTTTCAAATTTAAAAGGAAATCCTACGGGCAAGAACGTAACGGATGGTGTTGCTCAATTTAATTCAAGCAAAAGTGATGGTATAATTATTATTGGCGGAGGAAGTTCTTTGGATGCTGGAAAGGCCATTGCTTTTATGTCGAAGCAAAGGGAGGACTTATGGTTTTTTGAAGATGTCAGCGACAACTGGAAACAAGCTGTAACTGATAATCTGCCACAAGTAATTGCTATGCCAACAACCTCAGGAACTGGTTCAGAGACAGGAAGAGCCTCACTTATTGTTGATGAAGCAGATATGACAAAAAAAATTATTTTCCACCCGTCTTTCTTGCCTGATTTAGTCATTCTTGATCCAGAGTTAACTTTGAGCTTACCCCCCCACTTAACTGCTGCCACAGGAATGGATGCGCTTGCGCATTGCTTAGAAGCTTATTGTGCACGAGGGTTTCATCCAATGGCAGATGGGATTGCTATAGAGGGAATTAAGAATGTTAAGGACCAATTGCTCACTGCTTATAACGAACCAAAAAATATTCATGCCAGAAGTAAGATGTTAGTAACCTCATCTATGGGTTCTACAGCTTTTCAAAAAGGGTTAGGAGCTATTCATTCATTGTCACATCCGATAAATGCAGTAAATGATATTCATCATGGTTTATCAAATGCCATTTTCATGCCTTATGTTCTTAACTTTAATAAAGATGTAATTGAAGATAGAATTATTTCTCTATCAAAATATTTAGACTTAAATAAGAAATCATTTGATGGATTCATGGAATGGATCTTGGATTTGAGAAGTAATCTTTCTATACCTCATACACTTAAAGAGTTGAATGTTGATTTTGATTTTGACTTACTATCAGAAATGGCCTTAAAAGATCCATCCACTCAACCCAATCCCAAAGATATATCTTTAGATCAAATGAAGAATCTTTACATAAATTCATACGAAGGTATTCTATAACTATGATTAAAACAGAAAAATTAATCTATGGTGCACTAAATTCTGATCAAAAATTTGAAGGCTCAATCAGTTATGATGATAGCATAAGTAATCATCGTCCTGGCATCCTTGTTTGCCATGCATATGGCGGGCATTCATCTTTTGATGTTGCGAAAGCTGAAAAATTGGCTGAATTGGGTTATTTTGCTTTTGCAATTGATCTCTATGGACAGGGTAGACGAGGTTCTAATCCAGAGGAGTCAATGGCACTTATGAATGAATTTAATTCTGACAGAGTATTGCTTCAAGAACGTATGATAAATGCATTTCAAACTCTTAAAAACTTCGATCAAGTTGATAAGAATAAAACTGGGGCTATTGGATTTTGTTTTGGTGGCAAGTGCGCTCTTGATCTTGCAAGATCTGGGGAGGATATTAAAGGAGTTGTTAGTTTTCACGGACTTTATGATGCTCCAACAGCGAGTACTGGAAAGCAATTAAAAGGGACATTAAAAATTGATAGTTCGATCTTAATTTTGCATGGCTATGATGATCCTATGGCCACTCCAAAAAGTATGGTCGAACTCGCTGATGAACTAAATTTAAAGAAAGCTAAATGGCAAATTCATGCATATGGCAATGTGGGCCATGCCTTTACTAATCCAGAAGCTAATCAGAGAGAAAGCGGATTATTTTATGACCAATATGCTGATGAGCATTCTTGGAATGAAATGAAAAACTTCTTTTCAAAATTATTTTTATAGATCTTAATTAATATTAGTAATTTCTACTTTGTCAGAACCAACTGGTAGTATTGCCATAGTTCCATCATCTGCTAATGTCCAATTGTTTGGACGTACTTCATTAACACCTCTCACAAAAATTATTTTCGCAATGAAATTTTGAGGGGCTGGAGTCAAATGATAAAATATTAACTCTTTTACATTTGCTTCATTGGCTGCTTGGGCAGCCTCAATTGGAGAAGCATGATAATCCTGAATATCATAAAAGACTGTGGATAATAAGGGGTTAATGTCTTCAGAAATTTCTTCCAATCTTCCTATCATATTTTGAGAGAGAGCATCATGAAATAGTAAGTCTGCATTTTTAGCTTGTTCAACTAAGTTTTTACTGTAGTCGGTATCGCCACTTATCACTATGGATCGGCCTTTATAATCGAAACGAAAACCTAGCGAGGGATCAACTGGAAAATGCTCAACTTCAAAAGCTGTTATCTTAAGTCCACCATCATCAAAAATAACCGGATCATTTAAATTAATTATTTTTGTGTCAAAGCCGGCAAAGTCAGAAGGAGCTACTTCTTCTCCATGATGAAGTGTTCTCCACTCAGTGTCTAACTCATAAGCTTTTGTTATTCCCTCAGTCACGAGATTGGTACCCAGTGGCCCATACACTGGCAGTTTTTTGCCTCTATTTTGAGTTACCCATGAATAGAGGTGAAAGTCAGCTAGATCAGAAATATGATCTGAATGCAAGTGAGTTAATAAGACTGCATCTAAATTACCAAGATTAATACTCCAATTTATAAGGTTTTGTCTGCTACCATCCCCAGTATCAACCACAAACATATGATCAGGAGTTTTTATCATTATGCAAGGCTCAGCTCTTCCCTTACCAGGTAAGGGTCCCCGTGATCCGCAGACAAGACCAATAATATAATCGCCATCAAAACTTATTAATTTATCCTGATTATTCCATTGTCTATCAAAATCAAAATCTATCAAAAGATTTTGAACAGGAGTAGTTCTTATCCCGATAAGCGCAATAATGAGTACTAAAATTGCGGTTATTAAAAAAAAATAAATTTTTTTCATATTTATTAGCTAGACATTCTCTTCGATGTTACAAGCAATAAAGTAATAATTAATATTTCAATAATAATAAATTGAGTTGCAAAGGTTGCATCATGTGCAGCCCATGAGATAACTCTAAATAAAGCAGTAACACCTAAAAGCATTGCGGGCGCGTAAAACCAAATACTTCTTAGAGTATAAGCTGCAAGTATCATCATTAAACCAATGCAAAAAAAATAGCTTCCTACATCACCAATTAGACTACTTCGACCTAAACCTTCAGAAATTTCTAAAATACCAAAATTAGCTCCAGCCTCGTAGGGAGAAATCACCCAGAGGAGACCAATTGCAATAAACAAGATCCCATTGATAGCATTTAAAACAACTAAAAATTTGTTCATAATCTCTCCCCTTTAGTATTATTAAATAATGTTTATTTTTATTATAATCAATAATAAGGTTCAATATGGAAGTTAAAAATAAGGTTTATCCCAGTAAAGATCAGATGAGGGGTTTCTTTGAAACTGCAACTGATAGTGAACCAATCTATATGGTTAACTTATTAAAGTTTAAAGATAAAGCTGAATACAAAGATGGAAGAAAAACAAAATTGACCGGTAGAGAAGCATACAAAATCTATGCAGAATTTGTAAAGAAGCATTTACAAAATATTGGCGGAGATCTTGTTTTACACACTGATGTGACACGTATGGTAGTTGGGCAAGTTGAGGAATTATGGGATGTAGTTGCTATCGCTAAATGGCCTTCAAGACAAATTATGGGTGAAAATATGATGCCAAATGACCCAACGTATCTTGAAGCGTACCAACATAGAGAAGCAGGTTTAGCCGGCCAACTTAATATTGAAACTAAAGAAATAAATGATTGAATTATATACTTCGCCTACACCAAATGGATATAAGATTTCCGTCGCACTAGAGGAACTGGAAATACCTTACAATGTTCACGTTGTTAATCTACAAGCTGGAGATCAAAAAAAACCTGAATTCTTAGCAATGAACCCAAATGGACGTATTCCTGTAATTGTTGATATAGAAAATAATAATCTTTCAATTATGGAAAGTGGTGCTCAACTTATTTATTTAGCTGAGAAAGCAGGAAAACTTCTACCTACCGAAACAATTGCTCGTTCTAAAGTGATTCAATGGTTGATGTTCCAAATGGGAGGAATTGGTCCCATGATGGGGCAGGCAAACGTTTTTTTTCGGTATTGGCCTGGCGATAAAATCCAAGCGGCTGTAGATCGTTATCAAAATGAAGGACGACGATTATTTGAAGTAATGGAAACACGTTTAAAGAATAATGAATTTTTAGCGGATGATTTTAGTATTGCTGATATTGCTAACTGGTGCTGGGTAAGAACATATAAATGGTCAGGTATTAAAATAGATGGCCTGACAGGTCTTCAAAGATGGATGCAAATGATGGAAGATCGACCGGCATGTAAAAAAGGTGTAGCTGTTCCAATTGATATTATGGAGTTGATGAGAAATATGAAACAATCAAAAGACTTAACGGACACAGGTTCGAAAATTATACAGAAATAGATAGATATTATGAATTTACCAAATCCATTAGTAGTACTTGGCGGAGTGGGGTCGCCTTATACTCGCAAAATGCTCTCCTACCTACGATATAAAAGAATTCCCCATAAAATGGTCTGGGGAGACCCTTCAAAATATCTAGATCAGAAAGGAATAGAAAAACCAAAACCTAGTTTGCTGCCAACGTTTGTATTGCCTGATGAAGATGGAAACTTAAAAGCAATAACTGACTCCACTCCATTGATACGAAGGATTGATAAAGAGGTCAGTGAACGAAGTACCATACCATCTGACCCCGCCCTTGCGTTCATTAATTATCTAATAGAAGATTTTGCCGATGAGTGGGGTACTAAATATATGTTTCATTATCGATGGCACGATCAAAAAGATGCAACTAATGCAGGTACTATTTTACCACTTCAGACTATAGGAATGATGCCAGATGATATGCTAAAAAATGTTAGAGAAATGATCAGTAAAAGGCAAATTGACAGATTGTGGGTAGTGGGCTCAAACAATGATACAGCGCCAATAATAGATGCAAGTTTAAGGCGCTTATTAGTTATTCTTGAAAAGCATTTTGCATCTGCATCTTACTTAATAAGTAAAAGACCTTCTTCCAGTGATTTTGCTTTATATGGACAACTGTCTCAGCTTGTTAACTTTGATCCAACTCCCAGAGAAATTTGTCACGAAGTATCTTTGAGAACAGTTGCATGGGTTGGTTTAATTGAAGACCAGTCTGGCATTGAAGTAACCGATGAACAATGGGGATCAATTGAAAGTTTGCCATTGACAGTAAAAGATTTACTCATTGAAATTGGAAATGGGTATGTGCCTGCACAATTAGCAAATGCAAAAGCTATAGAAAATGGCGATAAAGAATGGGAAACAGAAATCGATAATTGCCTTTGGAAGCAAAAATCATTTCCCTACCAGGCAAAGTGTCTTAAATGGGTTAACGAAGAATATAACGCGCTTGAAGAAAATGATCAAAAAAAAGTTAATAACCTCCTTGATGGGACAGGATGTGAAAGGTTAATATTATGATTATGAAGGTGGATTTATATTTCTCTTTCAGAAGTCCCTATTCGTATTTAATTTTGCCACGCATGGTTGAATTGAGGGATAAACATGGGGTAGATGTTAATTTTAAGCAAGTTTACCCTCTTGCAATAAGGGAACCAGAATTTTTCAAAGGTAAAAATCTCTTTACTTACTTTTTAATCAGAAGAATTGATTATGTCAGACAAGCAAAAAAAAATAATATGGTTTTTGCCAAACCAAATCCTGATCCAATAAATCAAAACTTGGTGACTGGAAAAATTTCTGACCATCAGCCTTATATTTTTAAATTAGCCCATTATTGTCAAGCTATACAAAAAGATAAGCAGCTCGATTTTGCTGTTGTGGTTTCAAATAAAATATGGAGCGGTCTCAAGAACTGGAATACAGATGAGTCAATAGCTGATGCTACTTCAAAAGTTGGACTGAAATTTGAAGATATTGAAAAAATGCGTATCGAAAATGAACAAGCGTTAATTGATGAAATTAAGTTAAATCAAAAAGAACAGCTCGAAGCAGGACATCATGGAGTCCCTCTATCTGTTTACAAAGACAAATTCTTTTTTGGTCAAGATCGTTTTGATGATCTGGTTAGTGAATTAAAAAAAGATGGATTAGTGATTAGCTGATAAGAAACAAAGTATTTCCTGAGCTACAATTTATACTATTGTGCTGATATTCCTCTTATTCTTTCCGATCTTCTTCGTAATAATTCTGTTACGATCAGAATTAATGTTGAAAGAACAATTAAGCAAGTAGCTACAGCCATAATTGTTGGACTAAGCTGCTCTCTTAATCCTGTCCACATCTGAAGAGGTATAGTTGTTAAGTTCCTATCGCCTCCAGCAACGAATAAGATCACGACTATTTCATCAAATGATGTAACGAATGCAAACAGTGCACCTGAAATAATTCCTGGTGTAATGAGCGGTAGTGTAATTTTAAAAAATGTATTGGTTGGTGTACTGCCAAGACTTGATGCAGCTCTTGTAATACTGTCATCAAAACCACTTAAGGTAGCAGTTACAGTAATGACAACAAATGGAGTTCCTAAAATTATATGAGCGATTACTATGCCAGGAAACGTTGCTGCAAGACCTAATTTAGCAAGTGAAAAGAAGATTGCTGAGCCAGAAATGATTAGTGGGATGATCATTGGTGAAATTAAAATACTCATAATCAATTGTTTGTAAGGCATGTAACGACTGCTGAGCCCAAGAGCAGCAACAGTCCCTAAAACTGTAGCACCTATCGTTGCGAAAAAGGCATAATAGATGCTGTTCCGAGCAGCTATTCCCCATGGATTTTTGGTACCATAGACCATATCTTCATACCATCTAAGCGAGAATGCTTCAGGTTGAAGAGCTAGCATCCCATCAGAAAAATGAATGTATTGCTCTGCATTAAATGAAAGAGGAATGATGACAAATAGTGGGGCAATTAGAAAAAAGAAAACGGCAGTACAAATAATAATATATGAGTAATGCCAGACCCTGTATCTTGTTTCAGTATATTTAGGTAAAGCCATCTTAACCAAGCCTCATGTTATCAATGCCTACAATTTTGTTGTATAGCCAATAAACTATTAAAACGGCTATCAATAAAACAGCTGCCATTGCAGTTGCTAAAGACCAATCAAGTGATTGCTGCATATGATATGCAATTCTATTACTAATTAAAGTTCCTTTAGCACCCCCAACTAATGCAGGTGTGATGTAATATCCGATTGAAAGAACAAAAACTAAAATTGATCCTGCACTTATGCCAGCATATGTGAGTGGAAAGTAAATTTTTCTGAATGCAAGGAAAGGAGTAGCCCCCATCGAAGTTGCAGCTCTCATTAAACTTGGTGGTATAGTTTTCATAACGCTATAAAGTGGAAGAACCATAAATGGTAAAAGAATTTGTGTCATCGCGATAAATGTACCTGTCATGTTGTACATTAATTCAAGCCTTCCTTCGTCTGCAACGATACCGAGAGAAACAAGAGTATCATTTAAGACCCCCTGTTTTTGTAGCAGGACCATCCAACTAGATGTTCGCACTAAAAGAGACGTCCAAAATGGAAGCAGCACGCAGATCATCAGTAAATTTGAATAACGCGTGGGTAATACAGAGAGTAAATGAGAAATTGGATAGGCTAGCAAGAAACAGCAGAACGTAACACCGGCTGCAACAAAAATAGTTCTTAACCAGAGAGTAACATTTATTCGTTTCTTTTCAGGTATTCGTTCAATCGAGCCATCAAATTTTTGTTCGTAGTCAAACGTAGTTAAATATTTTCGGAAATGATAAGCATCCGTTCCTCTTTTGAGAGCAAGCCAGTATTCAACATCACCCCATTTTTTATGAACATCAATAAACTGATCAAGAAAATTTTCATTTTCATCGAAATCTTTAAGTTTTCGTGCTGTTTTTTTTATAAGGCTTGTGAAACCTCCTTTTTCATAATTGAGTCTTGTCGCTATTTTACCGTGATTTTTTTCTTCTACCAATCCTTTGAGTTCATAAAAGAATGTTGAGGTTACATCTTCCCCGGGCATTTCAGTCCCATCCCAAGTTTGCATAATTACGTGAGTCTCACTTAAAAATTCATTCATCTGAACGTTATCGATGCTTCTTCCAAGCATTTGAAATATCGGTATCACGTAGGCAAATACGATAAAGAAAAGTAAGGGAGCAGCCAATAAAAACGCTGTAGTTCTTCGTCTTCGTTCAACTTTTCTGAGTTTTACAGAGAGGAGCTCTCCGTCCGATGTTCTAATTTCTGCTGACATTAAGTATGAGGATACTTAATTTAAAGGACTTGGGCAACCCATAGGTTGCCCAAGTTTTAGTCTCTTATAAGTTAGCTTTCCAAGCTTCCCATGCGTCGTTGATATCAGTATTGTTATCAGCGTACCACTCTGGGTTCATAAGAACATAGTTCTTAGTGTTTGCTGGAGCTGTAGGCATGTGAGGCATAATCTCAACTGCACCTGCTTGAGGTGAATTAAACCACGGCTCATCAGCCATGATTATGTCAAGAGATGAGATTCTGAAAGGTGCGTAAGCAATATGCTTTGCACTTCCAGCCAATCCTTCAGAGCTTGTGAAGTATTTCAATGCTTCCATTGCTTCAGCTTGGTTTGGACCACCTTTTACAAGTACGAAGTACTCATAATCAAGAATTTGACCATCCCACACCATTTTCATAGGTGAACCCTCGTTCACAATAGCGTTGAAATGACGTCCGTTCCAACCAGTAGCCATAATAGCTTCACCAGAAACTAACTGCTCAGGCGGTTGTGCACCAGCTGACCAAAAGATGCAACCACCTTTAGGGTCGTTACAAAGTTCTGAAAGCTTATCAAGAGCTCTATCGATTCCATTTTCTTCCATGTATTCATACACTTCACCTCCTGGAACACCATCTGCAACTAGAGCAAACTCAAGGTTTGACATTGCAGAGCTATAAAGAGATCTTACTCCTGGATATTTGCTTGGATTGAAGAAGTCTTCCATTGAGTCAGGATAACTTCCGTCAAAATTTATGTTATCAGTGTTGTAAGCGTAGTTCCATGAGTAAAGAATGTTACCCACAGCACAGTCACTTGGCATTGGAGCAAAGAAGTCGTCACTTGCTTTCATGCCATTTACACCTGCTGGGAAGTCATTGTCGAAATCAAATTCTACAAACAATCCTTCGTCACAACCGATAATTGTATCACGTGCATACACATCGATGATGTCCCAAGTAATTGCTCCAGACTCGACTTGAGCTTTAATTTCACTCAAACCTCCACTGTAGTCAATCCAGTTTATTTGAACACCACTCTTTTCTTGATATGGGTCCCCATAACCGAGTTTTTGACTTTCAGTATAAGCACCACCCCATGATACTACATTTACTTCCGCAGCTGTAGCCATTGTAGGTGCCACCAATAAAGCAGCCAAAGACATTATTTTTGTTAATCTTAACATGATTAATCGTCTCCTTTTTTTATATAAAGAAGATATTACATAGGGGCTTTAACAAAAACGCAACAAAAAAAGGTAAATTTTTTCAATATTTTAGGATTGAATCTATATGTAGTATCAAAGGTTTAGTAATCTAGTGCTCGACAGTCCTGAGAAGACCAACCTAAATTTACTTTGTCACCAAGATTAAGCTTTGAATTACTACTCGCGTTTGGAACTTTAAGAATAAAATCATCATTGCCCAGCAAATTCACACGCACTCTTGTATGATCTCCATGGTAAATGATTTCTTTTATTTCAGCTTCAAATCGATTTTCAATTTGCTCAGTCGGATTTATGTTAACCCTTTCAGGTCGAAGTGAAATTCTTGATTTTTCACCAGCAGAAGATACTGCTATTGGGTTTG
Source organism: uncultured Pelagibacteraceae bacterium (assembly GCA_902604225.1). GTDB lineage: Bacteria > Pseudomonadota > Alphaproteobacteria > Pelagibacterales > AG-422-B15 > CACNXQ01. The sequence continues at coordinate 31,107 of CACKXV010000002.1, forward strand.
CTATTATTATCTCGCCTGTATTTGTCTCAACTTTTGCAGTGCCAGAAGCTAATTCTTTTACAGTTCCGGTAAATGTATTGTTTTCCCCAATAAAGCTAGCAACAAAAGAATTAACCGGTGTTTCATATAATTCATTCGGACCAGAAAGCTGTTGAACCTTACCGTCATTAAAGACAGCAATTCTGTTAGACATAGTTAACGCTTCACCTTGATCGTGAGTGACATATACGACTGTAACCCCCAGTGTTTCATGAATATGTTTTAGTTCGTATTGCATACTCTCACGTAAGTTTTTGTCTAACGCGCCTAAAGGTTCATCCATTAAAACTAATTTAGGATCAAATACCAATGCTCTTGCAACAGCAACGCGTTGCTGCTGACCACCAGATAGTTGTGCAGGCATTCTATTTTCAAAGCCCGTTAGTGAAACCATTTTTAAGGTTTTATTTATACGTTCTTCAATTTCTGCCTTATCAATTTTTCTGACTTTCAATGGAAATGCTAAATTTTCAAATACTGATAGATGCGGAAAAAGAGCGTAGTTCTGAAAAACCATACCAATACCTCTTTTGTGAGGAGGTATATTATTGATTGGATTGCCATCAAAATAAATCTCCCCATTAGTAGGCGTTTCAAAGCCTGCAAGCATCATCAATGTAGTTGTTTTACCAGAACCTGAAGGCCCTAATAAAGTTAAAAACTCCCCTTCAGCAATATCAAGGTCTAGACCTTTTACGACCAGTTCTTTACCGTCATAACTTTTGTCAACTTGTTCAAATTTTACAAAATCTGACTTTTTTCCACTCATGATTTCAGACTAAGGTAAAAATAGTTGGGAATCTAGGGTTATTTAAACTAAATTAATCAATGATAAAAATTATAATAAAGTTCGTTAATTAGCCAAAACAAGATATTACAAAGTACTAATGAAAAAATATCAGCATTACATAAATGGAGAGTGGGTTGACTCAACAGGAAGCGAAACTATTGCCGTTGTCAATCCTGCAACAGAAGAAGTAATAGGAGAAATTTCAGCTGCTAATAAAGATGATATTGACCAGGCTGTTGCAGCAGCAAAAGTAGCTTATGAGTCACGAGTGCTTGTCGACATGAATCCTATGGAGAGAGCAAAATTAATGCGTAGCATTGCTGATGAATTAAGAAAGATCAGCAAAGATGGTGGCGCATTATTGTGTGAAGAGAATGGAAAATTATTGGCTGCGTCTGAGTATGAATTTTTGGATGCGGCAAACTATTTTGACTATTACAGTGGATTGACTGATAAAATTGAAGGCCAAACCATACCAGTAAATAATCAGGTGATGGATTATACTTTGTATGAACCTTATGGTGTTTCAGGTCATATTGTTCCTTGGAATTTTCCTATTTCAATGTTGGCACGTTCTCTAGCCTGTTCATTTGCTGCGGGAAATTCAACAGTTATAAAACCAGCTGAGTTAACTCCTCTAGCAACTACATCATTTTTCGCACAGGCTGTTCACAATGCCGGGGTACCAAAGGGACTTATTAATATAGTCACTGGATATGGTATTGAGGCAGGAGCTGCTTTGACATCAAATCTAGATGTTGCTCAAATCACATTCACGGGATCTGTGAAAACTGGAAAGATAATACTTCATGCAGCTGCAGAAAGAGCAGTACCAGCTGTAGTAGAGCTAGGTGGTAAATCAGCTGCCGTTATATTACCTGATGCTGATATAGATAAAGTTGTTAATGCAACAAAAGTTGGAATATTTAGTCAGGCTGGACAAATATGTTCTGCAATGTCACGCATGATTGTTCATAAGTCTATTAAAGATGAGGTATTAGATAAGCTATCGGAATTAGCTAAATCAATAAAAGTTGGACCAGGTAATGAAGAAGGTGTTGACCTAACACCTGTAATATCAGAAGAACAGCTTCAAAAAGTAGAGAACTATGCAAGATCGGGTTTACAAGCTGGAGCCACAGCAATATCAGGAGGCAATCGAGTTGATCGAAAAGGGTATTTCTTTGAGCCGACAATTTACGCAGACGTTAGGCCAGATATGACCATCGCTCAAGAAGAAATATTCGGCCCATTCCTATCTGTGCTTGATTATGAAGATCATGAAGAAGCAATCCATATTGCAAATGATACAGACTACGGTTTAGCGGCAGGTGTATTTACAAAAGATGTAGATATGGCAACGAAGACAGCAGCTAAGCTTAATGGTGGACAAGTCTATGTGAACAGCTGGTTTACAGGCAGTATTGCAACACCTTTTGGTGGGTATAAACAATCAGGCTATAGTCGTGAAAAAGGTCAGCAAGCTATAAAGAGCTATTTGCAATTAAAGAATGTTGGAATTCAACTTTAATTAATCATTATCTTCAAGTCCAGCACCAGCGGCCGTACTTTTCAATTTTTCATTTTCTTCAACAAAGGTATCTGTTGATAATGCATATAGCTCATCCCAGACTTCTTGGGTGAATGAGTCATCATTTTCAAATGTAGACACTTTAATATTTTTAGCTTTTTCTATTACTAGGGAATTAACATCGCTATCACTAAACATATACTTATCTAAATTAAATCTAAATACATGCTCATCTATATTTATACTTACTCTTTTGCCAATTAGAAACGACAGTCTGCTTATAAAGGGAATCATAAGAAGAGGGTAGCTTACATTAAAAAAATTGATTTCCTTTAAAAGTTCTACTTTTTTAAAATCATCTATAAGGCATACCCCAGTTAGGATTGGACAAAGGCATTCATTATCAATTTTATTTTGCAATTCTATGGCATTTGGACCAATTGGTGTTTTCTTTTGTATATCTTTTAAATATGATTTTAAATTTTCTATACCTGCGATTCCTATCAATTCCAATATATCAATATTTTTTCCAACTTCTTCAGCCACACCCCATGAGTACCCCGCAGCTTTAGTAGCTCTTTTTGATACTGTAATGATTTCGCTCGAGGACCTCATAAAATTATGAATAAATCCATCTGTCGTTAGTTTGACTTATCTCATTTATTAAAGGCGCTCCTTGATACATGCATATTCTCAACCACTTATCGGAACGTGGGTCAAATTTTTGCGCCCCAAAAAAAGATAACTTTAATCTCAGCATATCAATGGGCATTAAATTTGAACCAATTGAATTATCTTGAATTTCAGAGTATGGCAGCTTCTCAGCTATAAAGCATCTTCTTACCACATGTCTTAAATCGCTATTATTCCTCAAAAACTCTGACAAAATTTGGTCTTCAGGAACTTCCAAAAGACGGAAATACAGTGCATTTATATCACGAGCTATGGCAAGAGGCTGTTCCAACTCAGATCCTTCGTCATCAAATCTATTCGCCAACCTAGGCTCTTCTTTATTTTTAGAAATAAACCAAAATTTTTCATTTTGTTTATTTTTTGAGAAATCAATCTCAATTATATTTTTGTAACCTGTAGAAATTATATTCTTTAATTCACTTACTTTTTTATGAGTTGGAATGTTGAAATATAAATCTTCATCAGAACTCATTTTTGATATCAAAGGATTAATAATAGAGTCATAAGGCTCCATCATTAGAGAAATGATAAATTCAATACCTTCAAAACTTAAATTCTTATCAATCCATTTATAAAGATGATTCCATAGATTTACTCTATCTACAGATAAGATTGAAAGATATTCACTTTCAAATTTTTTAATATCATTCCTTAATTCTTTAATTTTTTTTAATTGATATTCACTTTCTGTTTCCCAAGTATTAATCATATTTTTAGAAAGTTGGAGACATTCCTTAAATATGTTTAGATCACTATCTTTTACTTTATTTATTTCTCTAATTTGTCTTAACGCATCTTCTTTAGCGAAAATCCACTGATGCAATAGAGATGGATGATTAATAATAAAGGGAGCCATGCCAAGTCCTGTAGAATTTCCTATTCCAAGTTTACGTGCTATTGACTGGTCAAGTTTTACAGCTAGTTTAGGGTTATTCTTTTTTGCAATGTGATTTACTTGATCAAAAGTAAACTGACGCACTAAATAAACTAACATCATTTCAAGTCGAAAGGGACCATTAATTTCTTTGCGATCTTTAATTCTATATCGATCAGCTAATCCAAATTTACCAGATCCATAAACTGCTGTGGTTCGATAAAGGTAGCCAACTCTTTTTATCAAAGATAAATCAGGTTGAACTCCATTTGAAAGTCTTTCAACAACATGATTAAAAATTCTTAAAGACTTATTTGCTCTCGATAATGTTAATTCTTTATAACTGCATCGACCTACTTCCTGCTTAGGAACATTCAATTTTAATCTTTGAATATCGTTTTCTGTTGGGACTCCATCGTGAAGGACAAATGCCGCATCCCATTTCGTAGCAATTACTCTGTCGGATCTTTCAGAAGCATCAAGTTCATTAGCAAAGCAAATTAATGAGTAGGTACGACTATCTTTATTAACTGAATAAACGGCAGTTCCAAAACCTTGTTCATCAAGGTCAAACAAATCACGTTTAAATGTCCAACTTTTAAATTCTCTCACAAAACTTCTTAGAAATGATAGCTTTGTTTGATGAAATGAGCCTAATCGCTTAAGCGTCATGACATCATGAGGATTGCGGTGCTTAATTTGTTTATGCATTAATGAATATTCTCTTTATAAAAATTAAACCAGTTGTCACCTAATATTGCATCCACTTCTTTATCATCAAAGCCAATTTCTTTTAAGCCTGTTTCAAGGTTGTTAAACCCTAATGTATTTTCAAACCAATCTGGCTGCCTAGGAAATGCTGCATCACTTTTAGACCCTTCTCCATAATCCTTATTTTTTGTCCATGTACCATTTCTCATCCACTCAACAACAGAGTCAGGTTGATCAAGACATAAATCTGATCCAATGCCTACATGATCAATGCCCATGAGGTCTACAGTCCTTGCTGTCATTTCACAAAAACTTTTAAGAGTACAATTAGTTCCTCCAAGAAGATGGTGAGGATAAAGTGAAAGACCAATAATCCCATTTGATTGACCAAGTGCTTTTAAAAGCTCATTTGACTTATTTCTTTTAGCTGGATGCCAAAAGTAGGGATTAGCATGAGTGATGGCAATCGGTTTTTCTGAAATATTGATCGCATCCAACGTTGATTGTTCTGCCGAGTGTGACATATCTATAACTATTCCAACTCTATTCATTTCTCTAATGACTTCTCTACCCATTCGAGTAACACCACTGTCATTTTCTTCATAGCAACCTGTTGCGAGCAAAGATTGGTTATTGTATGTGAGCTGCATAAACACTGCTCCTAAATCATGCACAGCTTCAACGAGCTTAATATCGTCTTCAATGGGTGAACAATTTTGGAAACCAAAAAAGACAGCAGTTTTTTCTTCTTCTTTTGCTTTTTCTATATCTTTGTAGGTCCTTCCATGTATCAATAAATTATTAAATTCTTCAAAATAAGAGTTCCATTGCTCTACATTATTTTTTACTTCATCAAAATCCTCGTGATAAGCTATGGTTACATGAATTGCATTTAAACCCGCTTTATTATTGATTTTAAAAATTTCTTCTGACCAATTACAATATTGTAAATTATCGATTCTATAGGTCATATAATTCTAATTTGTTGATCATAGTTTCTACTCATATACTATGAAAGTGTTGAGAGGGAAACAATGCTAACAAATTCAATTTTTGAGCAATTTCATTGATTTTTTGTAGATACTGCGACAATTTTGGCCCGATTCTCCATCTGAACTTCTTTCTTTCTTCATTTAAGATATTATATTCATTTAGATACTAATATTTTTGAAACTACATTATGTACACGCCTATTAACCAATATATTGAGAGATTAGAAAATATCTCTTTTGATGTTGATGAATTGAACAAAGCTGTATCTGAACTTGTAAAAATCAGGCCGTTTGAGAATGAAAACATAAAACCAGGAATGCTAAAGTCCAATGCAATTTGTCTGAACTATGATGAAAAGGAACTTGATGAGTGGTTTGGGGGCAATATCAGAGGTAAATATTGGACAAAGCCTGACTCTTCTTTTGAGGAAATGGAGCGCGAGCCATACATTGACGAAACTCGATATACACTATTCAATCCGAAGCTAAATAATACTTACTTTAAATATGTCTATGACAAAATTAATGAGTTCTTTGAAGTAGGAAGATGCAGAGTTATCAAAATGCCTCCAAGAACGACGCTGAGTTGGCACCGTGATCCTGAAAAACGTATTCACGTTGCAATTAAGACAAATTATGGCGCTAGAATGTTTATTGAGCATACAGGTCACCACATACCGGCTGACGGAAATATTTATCTAACTGATAATACTAAGTATCACACAGCTATCAATGGTGGTGAAGAAGATCGTATTCATTTAGTTGCAACGGTATTGGGTACAAAATAGTTTTAGCAATCAATAATATTTTTTCTTTCCCAATCTTTTTTGTCATCATCACTAACTTTATTGTGTTCTGCAATCTCTCTTTTTTTAAGTTTTACGTATTGCGAGACTACTTTTGAACCTATAGATTTTTTTACAACTTCACTGGCTTTAAATTTATTTAGTGATTCTGTAAGAGACTGAGGTAGTTTTTTTATTCTTTTTAATTTGTGACCTTGTGAATACATATTCACATCAATTCTCTTACCCGGACTTCTCTTATTTTTTATTCCATCCAATCCCATTGCAATTAAACCAGCTTGTAGAAGATATGGATTTACTGCACCATCAGCGGGCCTAAATTCTATCCGCCCTGTATCTGGTATTCTGATCATGTGTGTTCGATTGTTTCCTGAATACGTTACAGCGGTAGGTGAATACGTTGAGCCTGAATTGGTTGTTCTCGCATTCAAACGATCATAACTATTCAATGAAGGGTTAAACCATGCAGAAAATGAGTCTACAGATTTCATAATTCCACCAATAAAGTGGTAGCCCATTTTGGATAAGCCAAGCTCATTATCCTTATCAAGAAAATAGTTTTTCTTCTTTTTTAAATCCCATAAGGATGCGTGCGCATGGCAACCATTGCCCGTTAAACTATTAAATGGCTTGGGCATAAAAGTTGCTCTTAATTCGTGTTTCTCAGCAATAGACTTTACCATAAACTTAAAAAAGACATGTCTATCTGCAGTCGTGAGTGAGTCAGTGTAATCCCAATTCATTTCATATTGCCCATTTGCATCTTCATGATCGTTTTGGTACGGCTTCCACCCAAGTTTAATCATAGAGTCGCAAATCTCTTTTAAAATATCATAGCGCCTCATCAATGCTGCAACATCATAACAAGGTTTTGGGGCATCATCTCTTGAGTCAGCAACTTTAGTCCCTTCTTCATTGAGTATAAAAAATTCACATTCCACGCCAGTCATCATTTTAAAATTAAGATCTGTCATTTGGTTAATTTGTTTTTTGAGAATGACACGCGGACACTGATCCATCGGCGCATTGTTAATCACCAGATCACTGGCCAACCAACCGACATCAGGTTGCCATGGTAATTGTATCAGGCTCTCTGGGTCCGGAACGGCAAACATATCGGGGGCTGCAAAATCAAGGTCCAAGTAGGTTGCAAAACCACCAAATCCAGCACCGGTTTTTTGCATATCAGAAATAGCGCGGGCTGGCACTAATTTCGCGCGTTGGATCCCGAATAAATCAACAAAACTTATTAAAAAGTATTTGATTTTCTTTTGCTGAGCGATCTTAGCTAAATTGCTTTTCATAATTAGAATTATGACTTCCAATTTTTTTAAATTCAATAAGGATTATAAGCTATATTTATGTTAACCAAGACCCATTTTGGGTATAACATCAAACTATGGATTCAAGCTTAGAAGCAAAAAAAGAAAAAGTTATCGATCTCATTAATAAACTAGACGATAGCAACTTTGCATTATTGTTGCTAATTCACATCTCCCGGTATCAAAATTTATTTTTACATACAGATTCTGATTGGGAAAACAGCCCAACCAGTTGGTTGACAAAAGATAGACGACTACAAGATGAGTCTATAGGTGTTCTTTCGTTCATCATCCTTTATTCTCTTACCAATGCGCATGTGAATGCAGACCTTTTTCCTGAATATAGAAAGCAAATTGAGGCAATGCATCTTGAAGACTACTTGGATAATAATTTTTTTACAGGTCCATATAATAAGTTTATTGGAAAAAAAATATCTCTTAAAGTTCTCGAGGCATTTTTTTCTATACCCCGTGAAAATATAAGACGATTCATAAATTCATTGATAGAGACTGGGTTTGTAAATAAAGATAAAAAGTATGGTTACCTTGTAAACATGGAGGCGTATGTTCAATATATATTTACTGATTCTCTAAGTAAAATTATGAAGTCACTTATGAGAACATTCGATGATATTATCGTAAATCTTGAAGATAAGTATAAACTAAAATTAAATTTAAGACCTATTGGGACCATAAATCTAGGAAAAGTAAGGCCAGAAATCTGGAATCGGATAAGGTTACCTATGTATCACTTTTGGGTAAGAGTTTTAACACTAGACGGCAATGATTTAAACTTGACTCCTAATGATCGCGTTGTCTTGTCTGCATCAATCTATTTTAGGAAACGAACTGGAATATTAAATTTTAAAACTATTTCTGATTTATACAAAAATGATTATCTTTTACCGACCAATATATCATCAATTTCTGAGGCATCTAGAATGCCGAGAGAAACTGTGAGGAGGTGCAGTAATAAGTTAATAAAGATTGGACATTTAGAAAAAAAAGGACGTCAATTGTTTAGAATTAATTACGCACATAAAGATGGAGAAGTAGCAACATTTATCAAGAATAAGGCAATAACGACGCGTGATATGATGAATTTTTACTTTAGTATTTATGAAGATCTAGCTCAGTCTTAAATTGAGCACATTAAAATAATTTCTTCATTACACACTAGTTCAGCTTCAACAATGGAGCTATTTTGGGAACTTAATTGTGTATCGAGTGCCTCCAGCATGGACTTTGCTTCACCCATTGGCACTGGACCAACAATTACTGAATAGTCATTTTTATCAAATTTATCGACATTGATATCATATTTAAGGAATCTGCTGTCAAATCCCATTACATCATAAATGTAATTCATAAAACTGAATGCAGAATTACCACGCGTATAAGATCCAATTTTTATATAAACAAATTCAGTTTTGCTGGTATCAACTGTTAATTCAGTCTCTTCAATATCACTTGCTTGGGCACTAAAAGCATTTGATGCTACTTCTGTTGGCTCTTCAATGAGTTGAGTTAAATCTTCTAACGCTTGAGATGCTTCTTCAGATAATTTATTTTCTAATTCAGCAGTATTGTTCAGTTCTGTAAGTAACTCTCTTGCAGTATTGGCTTCTTCTACAAGACTATTCTCATCAACAGTATTAATGATTTTCTTTTTTGGTAAAACGCTAATCAAATCTAATGTTTCTTCAGTATTATCAATTGTCGTTTCATCATTCGGTATGAGAGACGTATCTGCCTGGTTCTCAATTGTATCCATCTCTGTTATAGCTTCTTCTTCACTATCAATTGCAGATTCGTCGAGTATATTTTGAGCTTTTTTAAGTGTGTTATCTACTGAGTCTAATAAATCATTGAGACTATCGGCATCATTAATAACCATTTCATTTGAAACTGCATACTCATCTAAATCAATTTTTGGCTCTTCAATAATTTCTGCAATCTCGGGAATTTCATCAATTGATTCTGAGGCTTCTTCATTAGTTTCAATGTCTTTTTCAATTGTGAGGTTGTTCGCTTCTTTTTTATCCAAACCCAACTGGATAAGTTTTTGCCTTGCACCTTCACCTTCTTGGGCAAGAAATTGACCCTCATCCATAAATTGAAGTGTGAATCTATCTTCAACAGATACAAGTGCATTCGCAACTGAAACTTTTAATTTTATGCCAGATACGTCACTAGGAGGATTGCCCACAAATGATAAATCAGAAGTTAAAAAAGCGAGCCATCTTGGTAAAGCGGTGCCGTCTTCTTGTACAGCTTCATAACGCAATTTACCAGGCCCACTTATATTGAAAGTATTATCAGAAATTTGGAATTTATTACTGCTTTGCTGAGTGTTAATCGGATCATTGATTATTAAAAGCATCGGATCTTGTTCATTGATGGGAATTTCTACAGTCGCTTGATAATTCATGCCCCATTCAGCTAAATTCTTTTGAATATCATTACTTAGTTCTTCAATTGACATATTTTGATGATTTTCAGGTAAGATGTCCTTGCCAATTGAAGCATAAATTTGACCTATACTGTGCTGCATTTCTGAAAAAGCTAAATCTTTTCTTAATTCGGCAACTAAAAGACTCGCTTCTTCTCTGATAACTTCAAGTTCGCCAAATCTTGATACTTTTTGTGCATTTTGAACCTGTTTACTTATTCTTTTAGCTACATCTAAATATCTTTGAGCCGTATCATATTCCTCAATAGCAAGATCGTAGTTGATATTGGACAAATGAACTTGAGATAGTACTGTCATTGCAATTGCTAAATGTCTTTCAGCGATCAGTTCCTGGTTAGCTTTAGAGGCTTTTCTTGTCGCTCCGACAGAGAAAATATCAAATAAATTACCTCCAATTGATGCGCCATATTCATAGGTATCTTGATTAAACAAGTAATTATTATTTGTATAGCCGTAGGCGGCATTAAATTTTAAGCTTGGAATAAGAGCCAACATTGCAGCTCGCGTATCTTTACTTGAGATTCTTTTTTGGTAACGGCTTTCCATGAGCTCTGGTCTTGAAAGGAGAGCGATCTCTTCCATGGTTTGAATATCCATTTTAAGGTTCGTTAAGTATGAATTATTATCAGTCAGCGTAAAATCTTGATTAGGCAGTAGACCCATCAGAGTTGCCAGCTCATTTTTAGAGTTTATAAGTGCTCGCTGCTGCGTTTGAAGTGTTCTCTGAACATCAAGCAGTTCCTTTTGATAAAGTAAGGAGTCCATAGGAGCTGAAATTAAAAGCTCTTCAATATATTGAGAGTCAGAGAGTGCGTCTTCAACTCTTTGAAGAAGTGGATTAAGTTTCATAAGAAGATTTTCAGATGCTTGAGCCTTCCAATAAGACCTAATAATATCTCGAGTAATATTTTGAATAGCTTTTCTCTCTAGTTCCTTGGCAATTAGATATCTGTCAGCTTGCTGTCCTGCTCTAATGTATGAGAGACCAAAGTCTAATGCATTCCAGGTGAATTCAATACCTCTTGTTTCTTGGCTTTTATCTCTCGAAATTGTATAACTCTCTGTTCCATCAAGTGAGGGAGCAGTACCACCATCAGTCGTAACAGTCTTACTCAAAGAAGGCTGTAACTTTGTGAACTCAGAATAACCCGCACTCAATGCAATATCAGGAAGCATGTCAAATTTTTGAAGATCTCTTTGTCTATTTGCCAATGCAGACTCCATTACACTTATTCTAAGATCTCGATTGTTTCTAATTGCGATTGCAATTGCGGTATGCAAGTCAATATTTTGCAATGATGTATCAACGGTTAGTTCAGTAATATCTTCAGCAATTGAAAAACTTAAAGTTTCTGTATCAATATTTTTTGGAGATCGCGCACAAGCAGCGAGTGCGATAAATAGGCAAAATATAATTATTTTTGTACTAATTCTTTTCATCAATTAAGGATATCTTTTATCAATGGTATAAAGAAGGAAATATAGACAAATGGCTAAAAACTCTAAAAAAAATTTGCCCAAAATGGGTTATTAAAGCTTATGAGAGTACCTTTAGAATTTTAGTAATGTATAAAGAAAAGGCTTAATGCCAATAATCATACAAATGCGAAAAATTATATATAAAAAATGAGCAATAAACTTATTCAGGCTTTGGAACCCCGTCTTATGCTGGATGGTGCTGCAGTAGCAACTGCAATTGATGCGGTTGATGATTTAGCTCAGTTTCAAAAATCCGAAAGCGATAAGTCATCTAAAGCAGATCACTTCAAAGCTGATAAAGATACGAAACTACCTTTTGTAAATTTAGATACATCAGCTCAAAGTGCAAAATCAAGACAGATTATTTTTATCGATAGTACAGTTGAAGATATTGAAATTCTAATCAACAGTTTTGACAACAATACTGAAGTGCATGTTATACAAAGTGATCAAGATGGATTTGTTACTATGCAAAATATTTTATCATCTCAAGAAAATATCGATGCGGTTCACATCATTGGTCACGGAAGTTTAGGACAGATTGCATTTGGTACAGCCGTATTAAACACTGATACATTAAATGCTTATGAAAACATTCTCCAAGAGATTGGAACTAGTCTCTCAGAAAATGGAGACATTTTATTTTATGGTTGTAACGTTGCTGCAGATCAAAGTGGTGAGATCTTAATTAATCAGATTGCAGACATCACAGATGCTGATGTAGCCGCATCAGATGATGTGACGGGTAAAGGAGGGGATTGGGACCTTGAGAAACATACAGGCATTATTGAAACCGAAAATGTTTCAGTGGTAGGCTATCAATATGCATTAGATAACGGTGTAACAGCAACTCAAAATGCTGTTGAAATACATAATTCAAATATGAATTTTATGGCAGGCGGCGGAGACTATCAAAATAACACTGGAGGTCAAACAGATCCAGGGGGAACCCGATACATCGTCACGCTTGAAAGAGGCAATGTCACAACAGGAAGTAATTTAGTTTTTGATTACGCAGTAGCCTCATCAAGTCATGATCCAGACAATGACGGCGCTGTTAATGTTTATATGGTTTTTCTAAATGACTATGTAAATAGAAGATCCTTAAACGATAGAGGTATTATAACGTTTGATAATGAAATTCTTGGTATTTTTACCACTCCAGAAAATACAATAGCAAAATCTGGTTACGATATGAGTACTGGTACCTATCCTTTAACAACTGGTTCAAAAAAAGTCCAGATGAGGGATTTGGAGTATCAGAATGATGGAGTTCCTCCAGGTGTAATGGGATCAGGAGATGCTTTTACCGTAACAGGGTCAAATAAAATTTTAACCATGGCTACAGATAATGGACTGAAAGGTGACTTCGTGAGGGTAGTCACGAGAGTAGCTGCTACAAATCAAGATCCTGTTGGTAATAACGACACTGGAGCTGCTAATGAAGATGCGAGTGTCTCTGTAAGTGCAGGTAGCGGTGTTTTGTCAAATGATACAGATCCTGACGGAGACTCACCACTTACTGTAAGTGCAATATCAGGAGGTTCTCTTGGATCAGCTTTAGATGGTAATTATGGACAACTAACTTTAAGTGCAGATGGTAGTTACACTTATAACGCAAATAAAGATCTAGCAGACCCTCTAGATCCAGGTGATACAGCAACGGACACATTTACTTATACGGTATCTGATGGAAATGGTGGAACAGATACAGCAACGCTTACGATAACTATTACAGGAGTAAACGACCCAATAACTGCAATAAATGATACTGATGCAGTAAATGAAGATGCAACAATTAATCGAAGCACTTCAGACTCGCAGGAACTTGATCATGATGATACGGACCCAGATGGTGATGACGCCTCTGGAAGCTTTACGATTACGGCAATTCGTACTGGCAGGGAAGGTGCAAGTGGAACCAGTGGTACGGTTGGACAGGCATTGACGGGAACCTATGGTGTACTGACAGTTGATTCAGATGGTAGTTATAGTTATGCGGCGACAACAAGTGGTGCAGATGGTTTAGCGCATGGAGCGACAGCAATTGATTACTTCACCTACACAGTTAGAGATCACAGTGGTGGCGATACAGATACTGCTGAACTTGCAATTACAGTCACAGGCGTTGGACCAGTAGCAGCGAATGATACGGGCGCAGTTGACGAAAATGCTACGCTATCTAAAAACGCAGGTGCAGGCGTAATTGCAAACGATACAAGTGGTGATACAGAAAGCCTTGCCGTTACAGCCATAAGAACTGAAGCAGAAGACTCAGGAAGTGGAACAAGTGGAACAGTGGGACAAGCCTTAACCGGTACTTATGGTGTGTTAACATTGGATGCAGATGGAAGTTACACATATGTTGCCAATACCACAGCTGCTGAAGCATTGGATGCTGGAGACAGTGTAACAGATGTCTTTACTTATACTGTGGCAGATGATGATGACGCAAGTACAGACACAGGAACATTAACAATCACCATTACAGGAGTTGATGATGATCCGGTTGGCGTTAACGATACTGGTGCTGTTAACGAGGATGCAACACTTGATGTTGACCAGGTAGGTAGCGGTGTTTTAGCTAACGATACCGATGCTGATACTGATGCAAGTTTAACAGTTTCAGCAATTTCTGGTGGAACTGTAGGACAAGCAAAAAATGGCACATATGGAGCACTTACCTTAGCTTCTAATGGTACTTATACTTACGTGGCCAATCAAAGTGGGGCGGACGGCCTTGCTGCTGGCGCCACAGCAACAGATACCTTTACATATACAGTTAGTGATGGAGCAGGAACTACTGATACAGCTACTTTAACAATAACTGTTACGGGCATTGGGCCACAGGCTGTAAATGATACGGGAGCAGTTGATGAAGATGATACTCTAAATGTCAATGAAGCATCGGGCGTTATAAGTAATGATGATGATAACAGTAGTTTCGATAGTGAGAGTTTGGCAGTTACAGGAATACGAACAGGGACTGAGTCTGGAAGTGGATCTGCAGGCTCAATTAATTCTGCTCTTACAGGAACCTATGGTCAGTTAACCATTCAAGCAAACGGTAGTTATGCTTATGTTGCTAACCAAGCTGCAGCTGACGCTCTTGATCCAGGTGATACTGTTACGGATACATTTACTTACACTGTTAAAGATGATGATGATAAAAATGCTGACACCGGTGAACTCGTTATCACCATAACAGGTGTCAATGATGATATTACAGCAGTCAATGATACAGATGCTTTAATTTCTGGTGCAGAAATTATACGAAGTACCTCAGATACTCAAGAGTTAGACCATGATGATACAGACCCAGATGCGGATGATGTTTCTGGTTCATTTGCAATTACAGCAATCCGAACTGGGGCAAGTGAAGGTGCTGGGACTGCCAAAACTATTGGCCAAGCTTTCACAACGACATACGGCACAATGACAGTACGAGCAGACGGATCATATACTTATACTGCTGATCAAAGTGGCTCAACAAGTTTAGGAAACGGAGTCACAGCAACAGACAGTTTCAATTATACCGTTCAAGACCATAATAGTGGAGATACGGACATAGCAACTCTCGTGATTACCATCACTGGATCAAATAATCAAAACCCCGTTGCATCAAATGATACAGGTGTCATTATTGAAGATGGGACACTTACTGTTGCCGATGGCGGTTCAGCAGTAACAGGCTCTGATAGCAATAACAACAATGAGAGTGGTGATACAACAGGAGATGTATTAGTCGGGGATACAGATGCTGATGGTGATACCTTAACAGTTACTAATATTTCAGGAGGAACAGTTGGAGATCCAGTGACGGGTTCTTTTGGTACACTGACAATTCATTCAACTGGACGTTACAGTTACGAGGCTGATCAAGCTGCAGCTGACGCTCTTGATCCAGGTGATACCGGAACTGATACTTTTACATATACGGTAGGGGATGGAAATGGTGGATCAGATACAGCAACCCTGATCTTTACGATAATTGGCGCCGATGATGATCCTGTTGGCGTAAATGACACAGGTTATATCAATGAAGATGCAACTTTGAGTGTTTCAGATGGTGGCTCTGCTGTAACAGGTTCTGATAGCAATAATAACAATGAGAGTGGTGATACGACAGGGGATGTTTTAGCAAATGATACAGATGCAGACGGGGATGCAAGTCTTGTAGTTTCCGCGATTTCCGGTGGAACTCTGGGACAAGGTGTTGCGGGCACTTATGGTATCTTGACTTTAAATGCAAATGGTAGCTATTCATATGTAGCTAATCAAAATGGTGCGGATGGATTGGCGGCGAATGCAACTGCTACTGATGTGTTCACTTATACTGTAAGTGACGGTGCTGGTACAACCGATACAGCAACCCTTACAATTACTGTAAAAGGTGTTGGTCCTGTTGCAAGTAATGATACAGGCAGTGTAAATGAAGATGCAACGTTATCTGTGAGTGCTGGTTCTGGAGTTACATCAAATGATACAAGTGGTGATACTGAAAGCTTAGCGGTCACAGCGATTAGAACGGGTACTGAGTCAGGCAGTGGATCTTCTGGTACTGTCGGTCAATCATTAACAGGTACTTACGGTACACTGACTATGAATGCCGATGGAAGCTATACATATGTTGCTGATCAAGCTGCAGCCGATGCACTCGATCCAAGCGAGACTGCAACAGACACATTTACCTACACAGTAGCGGACGATGACGATAAAAATACAGATACTGGCGAGATCGTAATCACTGTTACTGGTACAAATGACACAATTGTTGCGGTTAATGATACAGATGCTGTGAATGAAGATGCAACAATCACTCGATCAACCAGTGATACGCAGGAACTGGATCATGATGATACAGATGTTGACGGCGACGATGTTTCAGGATCATTCACGATTACAGCTATTAGAACAGGCACAGAAAGCGGGTCTGGTAACGCTGGAACTATTGGTCAAGCATTAACAGGAACTTACGGTACACTTACGGTTAATGCCGATGGATCATACACATATGTTGCTGATCAAAATGCAGCAGACAGCATTGTGACCGGCAATGCAGCAAATGAAACATTTACTTATACGGTTAGAGATCATAACAGCGGATCCACAGATACTGCAGAGCTTACTTTTATTATAACAGGTATAAATGATGAAAGTCCTGTGGCTGTTGATGATACAGACACTGTACCAAAAGGTGAGACAATTACGAGAGCAGCTAATACGACGTCTGCACTTAACGCAGACGATACAGATGCAGATGGTGAGTCGTTAACAATTTCTGCAATTAGAGTTGGACAAACTGAAGGTGGCGGAGATTCAGGTACACTTGGCAATGCACTCGTTGGAACGTATGGTACGCTTACACTTAGTGCTGATGGAAGTTACAGCTATGTTGCTGATCAGGCAGCTGCAGATGCATTAAAACGTGGCGAAAGTGCAATAGAGTACTTCAACTACACAGTAACTGATGGAACAAATGAGGACATTGGTGTACTTGCAATTACCGTTACCGGTAAGAGTGATCCTCCCGTACCGGATGACGACTCACTTGCAATCGATGCAGGTGCGACAGGTGTAAAAGATGCCTCAAAAGGTGTATTAAACAACGATACAGATCCTGATGGTGACAGCTTAACTGTAAATACGATACGAACAGGTGAGGAAACTGGCACTGGGACAACTGGATCAATTGGATCACCTCTTACAGGAGCGTATGGAGATTTAACAATTAACGCTGACGGCAGCTATGAATACAAGGCTAATAATGCGAAGGCATTAAATCCAGGTGAAACAGAAACGGAATACTTTACGTATACCGCAACGGATGGAGAAACACCTGTAGAAGCTCAAATTGCCGTAACTGTGACAGGTAAAAATGATCCACCTGAAGTTTTATACCCTGTCCGAGATCCAAATACAATTGCAGGTGCAACAATCATTATCAGGCACAAACAGATTTTTGACGATCCAGATACAGGTATTTATGATATCGCAGAATACAAGATTATTGATCCTGAAGATGGCACAGAAGTAAGCCTTCCCGATGGACTAAGATTAAAACAAAATAAGATTCATGGATCCATTAGTACACCTGGAACATATTCAATTACGATAAGAGCCATTGATGGTGAAGGGCTTTATGCAGATCATACATTTACAATTACAGTAAACCCTGCGCCAGGAGAAATGGTTGAAAAGGAAACTACCGATGAAGAAATACCATCCACTTATGATACAGTTGTCATTAAACCAAAGAAAGATTATTTAGCTGCATTACAAGAAATTAATGAGGGTTCATTAGCTAACACTGATGATGGCTTTAATTTAGGTACTATATCAATTGCCGATACTGCATCTCTTTCAAAACCGCTTAAATTTAATGGAGGTTTGAGATTGATGGATGCCGTCGCCAATGAATCATCTGGCAATGAAGAGTCCGATTTATCAGTTGGCGTTAAATTAAATGATGATAACCAAAAGAATGTTGAAATGTACTCAGGAAAACTATCTGATGGGGAAGCATTACCTGAGTGGATACAAGTCAATCCCGAAACGGGAGAAACAACTGCCGATATGCCCGAGGGCGTTCAAGAAGTTGAAGTACAGCTTGTTGCTTTAGACAAAGATGGGAACACAAGAGACATTAATATTGTTCTGGATAAAGCAAAAATTAAAAATGATCAAAATTTTATTCGAGGTACAGTTGGTCAGACTCAGGTAGTTGTTGACAACGATGCAAATGTAAATCTTATTCGTAAAAGTGAAGGAAAGACTGACCAAGTCGCATCAAATAATTTAAATGCTGAAACTGATTTCCTAGGAACCATGAAACTAAGTGATATTCAAGTCGATGCAGGGAAGTATACGTTTGATGTTATCGATGACAATCAATCGAATGTAAAATTGTACAAAGCTGAGATGAAAGATGGAAGCTCTTTACCTGAATGGATTACCATTGATCCAGAAACAGGAGCCATTTCAGCAGACCCATCAATAGGGCGAACAGGTTCTGCGGCACCAGCATTTTTAACAAATAGTCTTCAATTCCTAGAGTTAAAAATTATTGCTGAAGATGAAGATGGTAAAGAGAGAATAATTGAAGTTGATATTAATCTTGATGAAATCGCTACGCCATCTGAAACTGAAGAGCAAGTTGATGAAACTGATGAAGTTTCGTTTATTCCCCTTGATGAACAACTTAAGGTACAGTCTCAGAAAATAGATAATTATGGCGAAAAAATTATTAGTCTTGTAAGCTAATTCTGTAAATAAATGAATAAAGTTAAAACATCGTTAGCAGCGTTTTGCTTTCTTTTTATATCTTTTGACGCACTAGCTGAAGAAAGATCAACACGTATTTTAGTTACTGCAACTGAAGAGGCGACTTTATCAAGTGAAATTTCAGCAAAAATAATCTCTATTCCTGTAAAAGCAGGAAATAACTTTAGTAAATCAGATATTTTAATTGAATTTGACTGTTCTTTTTTTGAAGCCCAAAAAGATGTTGTTCAAGCAGAACTTGATAGTGCTAGGGTAACTTTAAAAAGCAATCAAGAGCTTGCTGCGATGAGATCTATTGGAGAGTACGAAGTTCAACTGTCTCAAATAGCAGTCGATCGAGCAGAATCAGAATTAAATATTGCAGAACTCAACACTGATCGTTGTATTATTCGAGCGCCCTATGACGGAGTCATGTCCAAAGTTTTTGTAAATGAGTACGAAAGTATTGAAAGGCAACAGCCATTGATTGAAATTATTGGGTCAGGCACGTTGGAGGCAAAACTTATGATATCAAGTAAATGGCTATCATGGTTATCTGAAGGATATCCTCTAAGTATAGTTATTGATGAGAATGGCTTAGAGTATAGTGCACAAATACATTCTTTGGGTGCGGATATAGATCCGGTAAGTCAGACGATTGATGCTACCGCACAATTTGATAAAAATTATGAAACATTACTTCCAGGAATGAGTGGGACAGCAACGTTTTGAATGATAATTCTTCAATAAAAATTGCACGACTAATTACACTTGAAAAAAAGTTTCGTAATGCTGATAGTGAAATAGAACTTGGTTTTATTTGTGCAAACGAATTACGGAGTATAGTTGACTATAATTTCTTATTTCTTCTCAACAGATCAAGCATAAACCGGCTTAAAGTGAATACTATTTCTGATTTATCAGTCATTGATAGAACTGCTCCAACCGTTACCTTTATTGAGGGATTGCTCAATAAGAAAGGAATGATCAATAGTGATGAAGTATCTACAATTAGTCTTCAAAGCCTTGATTTAGACAAAGTAAATCTAAGTATCCCTGAAAATTTTCCAAATCATTTAGTTTTTGTTCCTTTGTCTTCTCGAATAGAAAAAAATATTGGTTACTTAGTTCTTGTAAGAACAGAACCAGTTACAAGTTCAGAAAAAGATTTATTATTACACATTTCTGAAAGCTTTAGCCACGCGCTCACTGCATTTGGTTCAAAAAAAACGGTTTTAACAAGTATCAGTCGTATATTTACAGGGTGGGTAAAGTGGCTAGTGATTGCATCCATAACTGTGGTGATGTTCTTTCCTATTAGCATGTCAGCTTTGGCACCAGTAGAAGTGGTTGCAAAAGATCCAACCATTGTCACATCACCTGTGAACGGTGTTGTTGAAAAAGTTTTAATTAAGACCAACGAAAATGTAAAACCAGGTACGCAACTAGTTAAACTGGATGATTTAAATTTTAAAAATCAGTATGAAATTGCACTTCAAAAACTTGAAGTAGCTGAAGCTGAGCTGTTAAGAGTTAAGCAGTCATCATTTTCAAATGAAGATGATAAAGCACGCCTGGTTGAGCTTTCAACTGAAGTAGGGTTAAGGAAAAAAGAAGCTACTTATGCAGAAGAACAATTGAAGTATTCAATCATTTCTGCAGAGCGAGAAGGTATAGCCGTAGTTGAAGACTTTACTGATTGGCAAGGGAGACCTGTTACCATTGGCGAAAAAATATTAACTATAGCTGATCCTCAACGCATTGAATTTCAAATCTTTTTACCTACTAAAGATTCTCTTTTGATTAAAAAAGAAGCCAGAGTAAAAGTGTTTTTAGATAGTGACCCTCTTAATTCTCTTGAAGGAGAAGTCTTGCGTACTTCTTATAAGCCTGCTCTTACGGCTGAGAATATTTTAGCATATCAGATTTTTGCAAAATTAGATGAAAACCAAGGAGAAGTTCCAAGAATAGGTTTGCGAGGTACAGCAAAAATTTACGGAGAAAAAACAAGTATTTTTTACTACATATTCCGTGTTCCTATAAATCTTATGAGACAATTTTTAGGTTTTTAGATGACTGTTCCATACTTAAGACAAGATTTGAAATTGAGCGAGGGTCCCAAAAAAGAGGATGGCTCTCCATCGTGGCTACTTTATGATTCTTTAAGAAATAAATATTTTTCGATCAATAAAAATGCTTTTGATCTTTTAAACAACTGGTCAAGTGGATCTCAATTAGATGATTTCATAAAAAAAATTAATGAAATTAATTTATTGGTAAGTGAGGAAGAAATAAATGAGTTTATCAATTTTCTTGATCAAAATAATTTGACCATCAAAAAGACCAGTGAAGAAGTAAAGTCTTTGGTGGTTCAAAGAAACAAAACGAATAAACATTGGTTACTTAAACTCATTCACAATTATCTATTTTTTAAAATACCTTTATTAAGACCAGGCACTTGGCTCCAAAGAACTTTACCTATTGCCATGTTCTTAAGCTCATTAACAGTCAGACGGCTTATTTATGTTTTAGGAATAATTGGAATATTTTTGACAATAACTAATTATGAGAAATTCCTCTCAACCTTTTCATATTTTTACAATATTAACGGCTTGATCTTATTTGGAATTACAATTGTTTTTGTAAAAGCTTTACATGAGTTGGGTCATGCGTATGTAGCTACGTACTATAAGTGTAAAGTTTCATCAATTGGCTTGGCCATGTTAGTTTTTTTCCCATTTTTATATACGGATACCTCTGATGCTTGGAAACTCACTGATCACAGAAAGCGTTTAGTAATAAATTTTGCAGGCATGTTAACGGAACTGCACCTAGCATTAATTGCTACATTTGCATGGGCAGTATTTCCTGAGGGCATTATGAAAAGTGCTGCATTTTTTATTGCAACATCAAGCTGGATTTCGTCATTGTTAATAAACATAAGTCCCTTTATGCGGTTTGATGGTTATTATGTTCTATCTGATTTTCTTAAAGCTGAAAACTTGCAACCACGCTCATTTGCTTTAGGGAGATGGCAGATAAGAGAGTGGCTCTTTGGTTTTAAATTTCAGCCACCAGAACAGTTGATCGCTAACAGAAGGTGGACATTTATAATTTATGCATGGGCTACGTGGATTTATCGTTTCTTCATTTTTATTGGTATTGCATTATTGGTTTATTATCTAACATTTAAAATATTAGGAATTATTTTATTTATCATAGAAATTGTATGGTTCATTTTATTGCCGATTGCTAGAGAAGTCATTCAATGGTGGAAGCTTAGAAAGTCAATGAAATTCAATAGATCTTCTATGAGGTCAATTGTCTTGTTCACAGTATTTATGTTTGCCATGCTTGTTCCATGGCGTACGTCCCTAAGTTTGCCAGCTGTTATTGAAGATGGTATTGTTCTTGATATTTTTGCATCGGAAGATTCCAAGATAAGAAAGGTCAATGTTTCACATAATCAGTATGTAGCTGAGGGAGACTTACTAGTTGTTATGACCAGTCCTTTGATCTCTAATAAAGTTGAAAAAGCAATAGATCGCGTAAAAATGATACAGCAAAAACTTGATCGTAGAGTGGGATCAAAGCTTGATCTTAGTAATCTATTAATACTTGAGAATGAGTTACAAAAAGAGATTGAAATTTTGAATTCATTGAAAGAAGAAAATAAAGCTTTATCAATTTATGCACCATCAGATGGCATAATAAAAGATTTGATAAGTCTCAACGCTAATCAATGGGTAAATAAAAAAGATAAGCTGTTTTCAATTGTTCAGTCAGAAGAAGTGCAAGTGATAGCTTTTGTTAGCGAGACGGATCTTGATAAAATAAAAAAAGTTTCAAGTGGTTACTTTCATGCAAAAAATAATGAGTTTGCGAAAGTCAAAGTCGAACTAGTATCATCAAATGAAACTTCAACCGAAGAGTTACCGTATTTGGTTCTGACCTCAACTTATGGAGGCACAATTGCTTCAAGAGAAATACTTGGAAAGAAAAAAGTTCAAAGACCTGAAAATGCTCTTTATCAGCTAAATTTCACTTCTTCAGAGAGTCCAAAAGATTTACAGTGGCAGACAGCAGGATCTGTTAAAATAGATTCGGAAAATTATAATATTTTTCAAAATATATTTAATGCTACTACCTCAATACTCATTCAGGAAAGTGGGTTCTAGTATAATCTAATTTTTATATTTTTCTAAGCATAGCAAGAAAGCATTATCTAAAGAGCTTTCTTCCAAAGCATTTAATCGTCCACTTTTACCAGCATGACCACCTACCAAATTCATCTTCATTAATATTGGATTTCCTGAAGTACTATTTTCTCTTAGTTTTGGAACATATTTTGCTGGTTCGTAATACTGAACTTGAGAGTCATAAAGGCTGGATGTGACTAAGACAGCAGGATAATTTGATGGTTTAATGTTATCGTAGGGTGAATAACTCTTAATATAATTATACTCATCTTCATTTGCTGGATTACCCCATTCTTTATATTCAAAAGTAGTTAGAGGAATTGTTTCATCTGACATTGTAGTCACTACATCCACAAAAGGAACTGCTGAAATAATACCTGTATATAATTCTGGCTCCATATTAATGATTGCTCCCATTAAAAGACCGCCAGCACTTCCACCCATTGCATATACATTTTTAGCATTGCCATACCCTTGCTTGATTAGTGATTTTGTTGCGTCAATAAAATCATAAAATGTGTTCTTTTTATTAAAGATTTTACCATCATCGTACCACTTTCGCCCCATTTCAGAGCCACCTCGGATATTGGCGACAGCAAAAATAAATCCTCGATTAAGTAAGGGCAAGATGGATGTCCTAAAAGCTGCATCAATTATAATTCCATAAGAACCATAACCATAAAGAAGAATAGGAGCATGAGATAACTTGGTTCCCTTTTTATACACCAGTGATACAGGAACTTTTGTTTCATCACGGGCAGTAATTTTAATTCTTTCCACCTCATATAGATTTTCATCGTAATTGTTTACTGGCTGCTGCCATGCCAATTCACCCTTACCTGACTCAATATCCTCTTTGAATATTGAACTAGGTTTCTTTGGACTCGAATATCCATAGTAAAATTCAGTATCAAGGTACTCATTATTGGTTGCTAAATAACAAGAAAAGGCAGGGTCACTAAATTCAATATAACTCCTATCAAGTGTTTCTCTGTTAATTTTCACTATCTTAGGCAGTCCGTCTTCGCGTACCTCTAAATAAAGATATTGAGGAAAAGTAACAAAATCTTCTATTAAAATAGCGTCATCATGTTCAACAACAGTTTCCCATTTATCAAAATCGTCAATTTGATTGATTGTGAATTTTAAAATTGAAAAGTTTTTTTTATTTTCTGCATTACTGCTGACATAGAAACACTCTGGTGTATCTTCAATTGAATAAAGATGTTTATCGGATCGTTTGAGTACACAAAATGGTAGACTGTGTTCTTCATCTAAATCAAGTAGCCACGTTTCTGAAGACTCGGTTTTACTGGTATAAATATTCAAATATTTCTTGGTCCGTGATTCATAAATATGAACATGAAATTCTGTGTCATTTTCCTCGTAGATTAGAACATCTTCTTTTGGATCAGTTCCAACTTTGTGTTTAAAAACCTTATTTTCTATCAAAGTGACTGGATCTTTTTGAGCATAGTAAAATGAAGTATTACTCTTGTCCCAAACAATGCTTCCAGAGCACCTCTGAACTTTACTGTCAATAATTTTGCCAGTCGTTAGATCTTTGACTTTTATATTGTATTCACGTCGGCCTGATAAATCTTCTGCATAAGCAATTAAAAGGTTATTTGGCGATGGAGTTATTGATGTAATATTTATATAATCTAAGCCCTCAGCCAGCGCATTTACATCAATAACTAACTCTTTATTCCCATAGAGCTCTCGATAGTATGTTTTATATTGCTGTTCAGAGTTAATTTCAGAGTAATACAGATAATCTCCGTATTTAATTTTTATTGAAACCTCTTTTGGTGGTATGAAACTAACTAATTCATCATAAATTTCTTTACGGCAATCATTATTTTTTTCGAACCAATCTTCTAAGTAATTATTTTCTTCCTCTAAATAAGAAATAATTTCTGGATCTTTACGCGTATCATCTCTGAGCCAGTAATAATCATCAACACGTTCATCGCCATGTGCAATATGAATTTTAGGAATTTTTTTTGGCAGAGGAGGTTTCATTATCTTCTAATATATTACTAACATCTTTTCAATTTTATGGTGCCCCCAACCTGTACTGACCAGGTATCTACGCATTACCAATGCGTTGCACTACCATTGTGCTATGGGGGCATAGTTTAATAGTTAATCAGATTTATCCTTTTAAAACAGACTTTATGGTATCTCCAATTACTGATGGGTTTTTTGATATAGTAACGCCAGACTCTTTTAAAAGTTCAACTTTCTCAACAGCACTCTCACCATAGGCCGAAACAATAGCACCGGCGTGACCCATTACTCTACCTTTTGGCGCAGTTAGTCCAGCAATATATGCAACTACTGGTTTTTTCATATTTTCTTTTGCAAATTTACCTGCATCTACTTCTTGAGGCCCACCAATTTCACCAATCATTAATATAATATCTGTATCTGGATCTTCCTCAAACCGCGCTAGAATATCTCTAAACGAACTTCCGTTAATTGGATCTCCGCCGATGCCTACGCTAGTTGAAACACCAATATCTAGCTCTTTCATTTGTGACGCAGCTTCATATCCCAGTGTTCCTGATCGGCCAACAATGCCAACGTTTCCTTTTTTATAAATATGCCCTGGCATTATACCCAGCATTGATTTGCCAGGGCTAATAATACCAGCACAGTTAGGTCCGATCATCGTCATTTTTTCAGTTTTAGCATATCTCCGCATATACCTCTTTACTTTAATCATGTCGTGAGAGGGAATTCCATCTGTTATTGCGACGCACACTTTGATACCTGCATCCGCAGCTTCCATAGCAGAGTCCGCAGCATAACTTGGGGGAACAAATAAGATACTTGCTTCAGCATCTGTTTGCTTGACAGCATCTTTAACAGTATTGAAAACAGGAAGGCCAAGATGTTTTGATCCTCCTTTGCCAGGAGTAACGCCTCCTACGACGTTAGATCCGTAATCAATCATTTCTTGTGCATGAAAACTTCCTATTTTACCAGTGAAGCCCTGGACAATTATTTTAGTATGTTCATCAATCAATATAGACATTATTTTACTTCAATCTTTTTTAACGCCTCAACAGCCTTTGTAGCAGCTTCTTTTAGTGAATGAGCTTCAATGAAATCAATTCCACTTTCTTTCAAAATCTTATTTCCCTTTTCAACATTTGTGCCAGCTAACCTAATCACAAGCGGCATGTCTATTTTAATTGTTTGAAGTGCTTGAACTATTCCCTCAGCAACCCAATCACATCTGTTAATACCAGCAAATATATTTACTAAAATAACTTTTACTTTTTCATCCGATGAAACAAGCTTGAAAGCTTTTACAATTTTTTCTGGCGTTGCTCCCCCTCCAATATCAAGGAAGTTTGCTGGCTCTCCACCAGCGGATTTAATCATATCCATTGACGCCATTGCCAATCCAGCACCGTTGATAATATTTCCAATGTTTCCCTCAAGTCCAACGTAATTAAGACCTCTATCACTTGCATATACTTCACTTGGATTTTCTTGAGATTTATCTCTTAATTCCGCAACATCATTTCTCCTAAACAATGCATTATTATCAAAACTCATTTTACAATCTAGAGCTAAAACATGCTTATCTTTTGTAATGACCAAAGGGTTAACTTCTACCATAGTTGCATCTAGTTCACTAAATGCTCTATAACAACCCTCAATGACCTCAGCGGTTCTTGAGATAAGACCTGTTTCAACACCAAGGTTAAATGCAATTTCCCTTGCTTGAAATTCCTGTATACCAACCGCGGCTTCTATTTTTGACCTAATTATGGTTTCCGGCTTTTTATTTGATATCTCTTCAACACTCATTCCACCTTCAGTAGACGCAACAACCATTATACATTCAGAGCCTCTATCAAAAACAAGTCCTAAATAAAGTTCTCTTTCGATATCAGAGGCTTCTTCTATATAAACTCTATTGATAATTTTTCCTGAAGGACCTGTTTGATTCGTAATAAGTTTTTTTCCAAGCAGCTTATCCGCAGCACGTGCAACTTCTAGAGCATCGTTGCAAACGATTATTCCGCCAGCTTTACCTCTTGCGCCAGAGTGAACTTGTGCTTTTACAACCCAACGTGAACCACCAATTTCTTTCGCTTTGTATTCTGCATTTTCTGGGCTGTAAGCAATCCCTCCCCTTGGGATTCCAATTCCAAAGTCCGATAAAATTTTTTTTGCCTGGTACTCATGTATATCCATCTTAACCCCTAAAAAATTCTACTATAATAAAAAAGTAATGTCGTGAGATTAATATTATTTTATTTATTAACCTCCAATGGCAATCCCTTCTCTTCGAGGATCTGACCCTCCCTCAAGATTATCTCCGATATATATTGTATTTATTCCCGAAAAGTATTTTTTTAATTGTGTTTCATAGCCCATTGCTGAAATTGCTTCTTGTAGACTGCTAGCATTTGGACCATCTTCAATGTCATATCTACCCCATCGGTTAATTGCGTGGGGTAAAGATACAGATTGTTGTACATTCATATCCCAATCAATAAGGGAAATAAGATGGTTTGCAACGAACCCAATGATGTTACTGCCTCCAGGAGAACCAGTAATGTATATTGGTTTTCCTTCCTTTAAGACAATTGTTGGTGACATAGAGGATCGTGGGCGTTTACCTGGTTCTAATCTATTGGAAATTAATTTCCCATCAATTTCATCACGAAAAGAAAAATCTGTAAGTTGATTGTTTAATAAAAATCCACTTTCCGTTAACAATCTAGATCCAAAAGCATTTTCTATTGAAGAAGTCATAGATAGCGCATTCCCATATTTATCATAAATTGATATATGGGTTGTTGATTGTAGCTCAAGCGAATTATCATCTGCATAATTGTATGTAAATTCTTGAGAAGGGTTTCCAGCTTCAATATTTTCTGTCCTTGTTCCTAATTTTATTTTCTTTGATCTTTTTTTTAAATATTCATGATCAAGTAAACCTTCCATGGGAACTTCAACAAAATCACTGTCTGCTAAATATCTATCTCGATCAGCATATGCTAACCGGCTTGCATCACCAATCACCTGCCATGATTTAGGATCTTCGTAGCCGAGTAATTTTAAGTTAAATTCTTCAAGAATTTTTAATATTTGTGCAACTGCGACACCCCCTGATGAAGGTGGACCCATACCACAAACATTATGCTCTCTATAACTTATGCATACTGGATTGCGTTCTATTACAGAATAATTTTCTAAATCACTATTTTCTAGAAACCCAGGATTTTCAGAATAGTTTTGAACTGTATTTACAATGTCATCAGCAATTTCTCCTTTATAGAAATTTTCAATACCATCTGTAGAAATTTTTTTTAACGTTTCAGCATATGCTTTATTCGTTACTAATTGTTTATATTTAAGATTATTTCCATCAGGTAAAAAGTAATCAGATGTTTGACTACTTTTTTTTAGTCTGTCCGAGTCTCTATCAATTGATGACGCCAACTTCTTAGACACAGGAAAACCATTTTCCCCAAGATTTATTGCAGCGGTAAATAGACTTGACCACTTTGCTTTCCCCCATTTTTCATATGCTTTGAACATTAATGCAGGTGTACCTGGCGTTCCTACAGAAAGACCACCAATGACAGCGTCAAAAAATTTTTTAGTCTCTCCACTTTCGTTTTGAAACTGAGTTGCATAAGAAGCTCTTGGCGCAGTCTCACGCCCGTCTAATGTTGTAACTTTATTGGTTTTGTTATCGTACCATATTAAGAAACTTCCACCACCAAGACCAGACGACTCTGGCTCTACTAATCCTAAAACTGCTTGTGCAGCTATCATTGCATCTGCAGCAGTTCCACCTTCCTCAAGAATTTCAGCTCCTGCTGCAGAAGCGTATGAATTTGCTGTCACAATCATCCAGTCTTTCCCTAAAACTGGAACCATATCTTTTTTTGCTTTTATTGAAGCATTTATTTGTTCAGTATTTAAATCCTCATAATCAATAATAAATGTTTCAGGGCTAATGAGATCAGAGAGATCCTCTGCGTACGAATTGAGGGCAAGTAATAAAGTTAATATAATAAGAGAAATCAGTTTCTTCATTTTATTCTGTATAGTTAATAGTTTCATTGATGTTCAAATCCTGACACCAATCATATTTCTGATTGCGGTTATAAACAACGCCTAGTTGGTTTTCGATAATTTTACTTGATGCATCTTCACCATCAATTATTAGATACGATAAAACTCTTCCAAAATAATCTTCCAGATATTCAGTTTTAAATTCAATTGTTGAAGCATTTGCAATAAGATCATTTAAGTAATCTCTTGCCTTTATACCCAATTTTAGTTCAGCATTGCATTTTGGCTTTGATATTTCAGGGGTATCTAACTCAAGTAATCTTATTTTTTTCTTCATGTCATTCATTGTGATGTAGCAAGTATCTCCATCATAGCAGTATTGACCGTTGTACTGCCGAAGACTAATTTCAGCTTGAGCCGTTGTAATCATGCTAACAAATATCACGAGAATATATTTCATCTTAATAACTATAAATCTTGTTTTTATATGATAAAGCAATTAGAAGACATTCAACAATATTTTAAACTCCACAGATGACATTAAAGTTAAGAAACATTGCTATTATTGCTCATGTTGATCATGGGAAAACGACATTAATAGACTCTTTAATGAAACAAACAGGCATGTTTCGTGAAAATCAAAACGTAGATGAACGTTTAATGGACTCTGGCGATCTCGAAAAGGAAAGAGGGATTACTATTCTAGCAAAACCAACTTCAATTGTTTGGAAAGATGTCCGTATTAATATAATCGATACTCCTGGGCATGCTGATTTTGGAGGTGAAGTAGAACGAGTTCTTGGAATGGCAGATGGCGTAATAATATTAGCAGATGCTGCAGAAGGACCAATGCCGCAAACAAAGTTTGTTTTAGGTAAAGCTCTCGCTCAGAATTTAAAGCCCATTGTTGTAATTAATAAAGTAGATCGGCACGATGCTAGATCTGACGAGGTTGTTAATGAAGTTTTTGATTTATTTGTTGCATTAGAAGCAAGTGAAGAACAGTTGGACTTTCCAATTTTATATGCGGCAGGTAGAGAGGGATGGTGTATCGAAAAGTTAGATGATCCCAGAGAAAATTTATATCCCTTATTAGATCTAATATTAAATCACGTTGAAGAACCAACAGTAGATCTATTAAAACCTTTTGCAATGCTCGCAACTCTTCTTGATGCAGATCCTTATTTAGGACGATGCCTTATTGGAAGAGTTATAAATGGATCCGCAAAAGTAAATGATCAAGTGAAGTCTATTAATCTAAGTGGTCGCCAAATAGAAACGGGTAGACTGACCAAACTATTTACCTTTAGAGGGGCAGACAGAGTGCCAGTTGATGAAGTAACAGCTGGAGATATAATCTGTATCGCTGGTTTAGCTGTGACATCAGTAGCAGATACAATATGTAACCCTGAGGTTACAGAACCACTCGTTTCAACACCCATTGATCCTCCAACTATGTCAGTGACTATTACAGTCAATGACTCGCCATTTGCTGGTACCGATGGAAATAGAGTAACCTCAACTTTAATTCGTGAGAGACTTTTAGCTGAAGCTGAAACCAACGTTGCTATTACTTTTGAAGAAAATGGTCAAAAAGATGCTTTTGAAATCGGTGGGCGTGGTGAGCTGCAAATCGGTGTCTTAATAGAACAAATGCGAAGAGAAGGATTTGAACTATCAGTATCAAGACCACGTGTTCTTTACAAAGTTGGTGAAAACGGAGCAAGAACAGAGCCTATTGAGGAGGTTATTATTGACGTTGACGACGAATATACAAGCACTGTGGTTGATGGAATGAATCAAAGAAAAGGTGAAATGCAAGACATGCGAGCATCTGGAGCAGGTAAGACGAGACTAACATTTTTAGCTCCATCAAGAGGCTTAATAGGATACCAAAATAAATTCTTAACAGATACAAAAGGAACAGGCGTTCTCAATAGGCTCTTCAAAAAATATGATAATTATAAAGGGAGTATTGTTGGACGAAAATATGGAGCATTAATATCAACTGATACTGGCAGCGCAGCAGCGTATGCAATTTTTAACTTACAAGATCGTGGTACAATGTTTATTGGCCACCAAACTAAGGTTTATGGAGGTATGGTGGTTGGTGAGCACAGTCGTGATAATGATCTTGAAATAAATGTTTTAAAAGGTAAGCAGCTTACTAATGTAAGGGCTTCTGGAACAGATGAAGCAGTTAAATTAACTCCACCAAGAAGAATGTCACTAGAAGAAATGATGGCTTATATCAATGAGGATGAGCTATTAGAGGTCACTCCAAAAAATTTAAGATTAAGAAAACGCTATCTATCAGCCATTGATCGTAAAAGAGACAGAAAATCAAAATCCTAATTACTTAATTTTTTACACCATATCCTTTTGAAATCACAATAGCTACGCCAACAATACAAGCCACTAAAAAGCCTACAAGCGATACAACACTTATAAAGATATTAATATCTGAAGCGCCATAAAATGACCATCGCATCCCATTTATAAGGTATACCACAGGATTAAAGTATGAAACTTTCTGCCAGAACTCGGGTAACATCTCGATTGTATATAAACTGCCCCCTAAAAAAACTAATGGAGTAATAATTATGAGAGGAACAACTTGCAATTGCTCAAAGTTATTGCTGAGCAATCCGATTAAAAATCCAAATAAACTAAATGTAAGACAAGTTAAAATTAGGAGAAAAAGCATCAACAAGGGATATTGAATTTTTAGTTCAACAAAAAAACTTGCAGTAAGTAAAATTATTATACCAACAATTAAAGACTTTGTTGCACTGGCTCCAACAAATCCAATTATGATTTCCAAAGATGATACCGGTGCAGCCAACACCTCATAAATAGAACCTGTGAATTTTGGAAAAAATATTCCAAATGCTGAGTTTGAAATACTTTGCGTCAAAAGAGTAAGCATAAGTAACCCAGGTACTATAAATGATCCATAACTCACACCATCAAGCTCTGGTATCATGCTTCCTATTACGGATCCGAATACAATAAAATATAAAGAAGTTGAAATTACTGGTGAAAGTATGCTTTGACCTATTGTTCTTCGCATTCTATCCATCTCATGGAAATATATTGCTCTTATAGCGTAAAAGTTCATTAATTTTCCCTTACTAACTCGACAAAAATATTTTCTAAAGAACTTTGTTCAGTTTTTAAATCTTTCAACTTCAATCCAGTTTCTTTCATATCTTGTAACAATGATGTAATTCCCGTTTGTTTACTTGACGAGTCATAATTGTAGCTGATTGATAATCCATTGTTCAAGACTGTTAGATTGTAACTTTCTAATTTAGAGGGAAGTGCTTGAATAGCCTCCTGTAAGTCAATAACAAGTGTTTTCTGACCCATACTCTTTACTAGGTCAGATGTGTTATCAACTACTAGAAGTTCTCCTTTATTAATAACAGCAACTCGGTCAGCGATTGCCTCTGCTTCTTCAATGTAATGGGTTGTAAGAATAATAGTGACACCACTATTTCTTAGATCCTTAATTACTTGCCACATTTCTTGCCTTAATTCAACGTCTACGCCAGCACTGGGCTCATCAAGGAATAATACGGAAGGTTCATGTGAAAGAGCTTTTGCTATTAATACCCTTCTTTTCATACCACCTGATAATTCATTAATTCTAGAGTTTCTTTTATCCCATAAGCTTAAATCTTTTAAAATTTTTTCAATTAAAGATGGATTGGGAGCCTTTCCATATAACCCGCGTGTATAAGAAACATTATTAAATACATACTCAAATTGTTCTAATGATAATTCTTGTGGAACTAAACCAATTAGCGACCTAGTACGTCTATAGTCTTTTATAATATCAAAATTATCGACTGTTACTGAGCCAGATGTTGGAATAACAATTCCACATATAATGCTAATCATCGTTGTTTTTCCAGCACCATTTGGACCCAACAAAGCAATAATTTCATTTTTCTTTATGTCCAGGGTGATATTTTTTAGTGCCTGAAAATCATTATCATAAATTTTTGAAAGTTTTTTAATTGAGACAACATTTTGCATCGCTACTTTATATCACTAAAAATAAAGAAGTCTTTTATTCTTTTAAATAAATTATTCTAACTAAATTGGCTGAAAGATACTTGATGCAAAATCAAGTACATGAATTTTACCCGATCCAATATCTATCCAAGAGCCATAAATATTGATTTCTTTACGATCCAATCTTTCACGAATAAATGGATAGCTCTCTAGATTTTCTATAGATGTTTTAATACTTACCTTCTCCAAATCTTTTATTGACTCATTTTCATTCAAGTTAGAAATCTTGTTAAAAGAGGGCTTAAGAAGATTTAACCAGTTTGAAATTGATGAGTTGGCATCGAAGGAATTTTCTTTACACATACCGTACCCATTTTTAATACCACCACAGCTTGAATGACCCATAACAATTATATTTTTAATATTTAAGACCGTAATACCAAACTCAATAGCTGCAATTGTTCCGCTATGTTCTGTTATATAATTATACGGTGGAACAATATTTGCTATATTTCTATGGACCAGCATCTCACCTGGTTCAGATTTAAATATTGAATTTGGATCTACTCTTGAGTCGACGCAAGAAATGATAATATATTTTGGAGACTGGCCTTCTTTAGCAAGACTCTCAAAAAGATTTTTCTTTTTTAAGTATGTATCATTGTGCCAATCTTTATATTTTTCTTTAAGATCTTGTGGAAACATATCTTTAATTATTTTTTATCCAAATCGGTGATGACCATGCCATCTCACGCATAATTTTTGGATAGTTTTTAGAGGGTTTTTCATCTATTCTGATACTATCATAAGTTGACCATCTACACGTAGGGTTTTCAATAGCTCTAACGTAGTAAAAAGCATTTTGCTCAAATGAGTATTTCTCATCAGTCCATAGAATTTCTAATCGATCGGCTCCGAAGTTTTCGTTAAATGAACAATTGTCAAAATCTACCTTTGCTTTTGTTGGTTTGCACCTATTTTTTCTGCTATTAATTTCCCTATCATCACTACAGACTACATCGTAAACAACTTCTTTTTCATTTCCATCTTCAGTCCAACCTTTAACTATTTGAATTTTGTCTAATGGCGCACTCAGTGAGTCTCGTTCAGCAGTGATATAGAATTTGGGTATTTGCATAGAGCTATTTATAACAGTACTGCCCATGGTATAACCGTTTTCATAGGATTCTGCTATTGGATCAATAGACTTATAGATTTCTTCTGTACTATTAAAATTGAGAAAAAATCTCAACTTAATTCTTGTACCGCTAGTTGCATACACTTCTTTTTTTTGCATGGCTTCAAATAAAGTATTTCGATTGTTCTCTTCAGCCCAAACTGCCGCTAGACCACCTGGATTATTTACAAGTTGGGTCATTAATAATCCTTCTTTAACTCTTCTTTTAGACGGTCCAACGAAGCTGGTTCTACCTCTGTAATCCCATTCTTCTGTATCTCCTGGATTAGAATTATGAGAGTCAGAACTTCCTATCATTCCAAAATCAAGGGGATTAAATCCAAATTCGTTCTCCAAAGAAAGCCCTTTTTTTAGTCCATCACGCGCCATAGAAGTTTCTTGAATGCATAATGTATCATCATCATTTTCACATTTTGGATAAAATTGTTCAATATCACATTCTTCGTCAGTACTTCCAAAAAATGTACTGCATTCTGAGTTTCCTTTGTCCTGAAATATTTCAACTAATGGCTCATTGTTGTTCCGTAGTTTCCAATCTTCAAGTGTATATTGTTCATTATCGATCGTATGGTTTGCAAACGCATATCCCCATGAGCGATTACCATTATGTGGTATTGTCATAAACTCACAGGGATAGTTGCAACTTTCTAATAACTTTTTCCATAAATCAATAGCTGTGTGAGCATCGAAAAGTGAGAAAGCTTTTTCAGGGACCGTATTATTTTTAAATATAACATTTCTGTGGTTATAGCCACCATCAGGTAATGTGGGCGAGTATTCATAAGCAACAAACGTTGTAAATTTTCCAGGTTCATTATGGTTATCCGCAGCTTTTATAATTTTGTTCCATGTAGATTTTATAAATCGTTCTTCCTTTTCTTTATCACCAATAGCTGCTGACATGATGCTTACTGGCGGCCTCGCAACAGATGTCTCGCGAAGATCAAAAAAAAATCTATAACTAGGGGACTCCAATCTTGCACAAGTAATTTTGGACTCCTCTGTAATCTCTGGATCGGCACAGCTTTCCTGTAGTCCAAAAGTTTCTGCATGATCAGTTACTGCAGCAAAGTCTAGAGGTCTTGAAATTTGCATTTGTTCACCAAACATATTAAGCATAGGCTCTCCCTTGGCAAACTTATATGTATCATCTAGGCCATAGCGATTACCAAAAATATAGGAATCAAATGACAAGCTTGAATGAACATGAAGATCGCCAAAATATACATTCTTATTCTTGTTTGGTTTTTTAAATTCAAAAGGTTCAAAAACAGTTTGCCTTGTAATATTTTCTCTTTGTTCTTTTGCTTCTTCAGAAAGTTTTAAAATTTCTTCTTTTGATAGGACAGGTACGTTGTATAAGTTATACAAATATAGAGAACCAATTAAAATTAAAAAACCAAGGGAACTAAATAGAATAATCCAATGAATTTTTCTCATAATATCTAGTCATAGACAATATAAGGGTATAAAATTTTTACAAGCATGAGTGAAGGATATATTTTAAAAAAAACTGAAAAATCTCTACCATTAAATTGGTATTTCAATCAAAATCAATTTGATAAAGAAATAAGGAAAGTTTTATCAAAGGAATGGCTATACATTTGCCATGAACATGCTTTATCACAGCCGTTATCTTTTCATACTGTTGAAATAAGTAAATTTAATATTCTTCTTGTGCGTGACAAAGATGGAAATATGAATGCATATTATAATTCTTGTAGCCATCGAGGATCTATTTTAAAAAAAGAAAAAAATGGTAAGCTAAAGTCTAATTTATTAGTTTGCCCTTATCACCAATGGTCCTACAACGCAAGTAATGGAAATCTCGTAAAAACTTCCTCAATAATAGATCCAAAAAATTTTAAAAAGGACAAAAATTGTTTGATCAAAGTAAAATTTAAAATTTGGAATGGACTAATTTTTATTAACTTAGACAATAAAGCTAAATGGAATTCAAAAAAAGTTTTCCCGGATTATAGTGACGCTTTTTCGCAATTGAATGTGAGTAATTATCAAATTGGCCACACATGGAAAAAACAAATAAAATGTAACTGGAAAATTTTTTGGGAAAATTATAGTGAGTGTCTACATTGTCCAAATCTTCATCCAGAACTATCTAATCTTGTTCCTATTTATGGTCGGAGACTTGTAGACATTAAAGATGACCCTAACTGGAAAAGGTTTATCAATCATGATGATCCAAAGTATAAAGGAGGTATGAAAAAAGGAACTGAAACGTGGTCAATGGATGGCAGCGCGCAAGGGCATCGTGTAGAATACTTAGAAAAGCAGACAGACTTCCCTGGATATATTTATATGACAAGCTGGCCATCTATGTTTTTAGCAATTTTTACTGACCATATCAGAATGGTTCGTATCCTTCCTTTATCGAATGAACTCACAGAAGTAACGGCAGAGTGGGTTTTTCGAAAAGAAACACTTAAAGATAAAAAATATTCAATGAAAAATGTTGTTGATTTTGCAGTGCTCGTAATGAAACAGGACGCAGAAGCTTGTGAACTTAATCAAAAAGGCATACATAATCCAATACGTAAAAATGGAACCTTAATGCCTGAAGAGTATGAAATAAAAAGGTTTCATAATTGGCTTAGAAAGAAATTATAAATATTAAAAAATGAATGTAGTTACAGAAAATTTTGAAAAAGAAATGATTGCTTGGAGGCATGACTTTCATGCCCACCCAGAACTAAATTTTGATTTAGACATCACATCAGCAAAAGTTGCAGAGATTTTAAAAAGCTTTGGATTAGAAGTTTTTGAAGGAATTGGAAAAAAAGGCATTGTTGCAGTCCTTAAAAATGGCAATAGTAATAAGAGTATAGGTATACGTGCTGACATGGATGCTTTACCAGTAAAAGAAGAGAGTGACTGCGCATATAAATCCACTCATGAAGGAAAAATGCATGCGTGTGGTCACGATGGTCATACGGCAATGGCTCTCGGTGCTGCCAAATATCTTTCTGAAACAAAAAATTTTAATGGCACGGTTTATTTTATTTTCCAACCTGATGAAGAAAAAACGCAAGGTGCACAAGCAATGATTGATGACGGTTTGTTTGAAAAATTCTCGATAGATGAAGTTTATGCATTTCATAATTTACCAGGAATGGAAGTTGGCTCTTTTGCTACACGTTCAGGCACAATAACAGCAAGTGAAAGTCTTTTTAATATCAAGCTTTGGGGTCAAGGCGGACATTCTGCATTACCGCACATGGGAGTTGATACGATAACAGTCGGAACACAAATTATAACTTCCTTGCAATCAATAGTTTCAAGAAAATTAAACCCAGCAATGAATGGTGTTGTATCTGTTACCAAATTTGAGTCTGATGGAAATGAAAATATTTTACCCGGTCATTCTATAATCTCTGGAGATGCTCGAGCACTATCGCCTGAGGCCAATAAAATTATTGAAGATAGTATGCGAAATATTGTTGAAGGCATTGCCAACGCTCACGGTATAAAATTTGAATTTACATACGATACGCGAACAAACATGACAATTAATACAATTGAACAAGCAGCTTTTGCGTCAAAGGTTGCTGAAGATCTTGTTGGAACTAAAAATGTTGATAGAAATTGTGATCCAAAATTATTTTCTGAGGATTTTGCTCAAATGTTAATGGTTAAACCAGGTTGCTACATACTTATTGGCAACGGAACAGAGGGAACACACGGTCAGTCATTACATTCTTCTACATACGATTTTAATGACAAACTTCTTGTGATCGGGTCCTCTTTCTGGACCAAACTTGTTTCTGAACGACTATCCTAGATTTATGAATTTTCCTAAAAGTGAATATATTGATAGACTTGCTAAAGTTAAGATGTCAATGCAAGAAAAAGGAATAGATCTGTTAATATCGCAAGATACCGCAAATATGAATTATCTAACAGGATATGACGCATGGTCATTTTATTATGCGCAATGTGTTTTAGTTCATGTTGATCTAGATGAGCCATTTTTGTTCGTAAGAGATCAAGATGCTGGAGGTGCATTTTTGCAGAGCTGTTGGTCACAAGAAAATATTATTGTATATGCAGAAAAATATATCCATACATGGCCCAACCACCCCTACGATTATTTAATCGAGATCATTAAAAATAAAAATTGGGATAATCAATCAATCGGTCTTGAAATGGATAGCCATTATTTTACAGCTTTTTGTTATCAGAAACTTATTGATGGATTGCCTGATGCATTACTTAAAGATTCTGAAAGGCTTGTGAATTGGGTGAGATATATAAAATCTGATAATGAAATTGAACTAATGAAAAAAGCTGCATTGATTACCGATCAAGCTATGCAAACTGCAATTGACACAATAAATCCAGGAATTAGACAATGTGATGCAGTTGGAGAAATTCAAAAAGCAATGTTTTATGGTACACCTGAAATTGGTGGGGAGTACTCAAGTATCGCTACCTTATTGCCCACTGGCGCAGGGACATCTGCGTCTCATTTAACTGCAACACAAGAGAAGTTTGTTAAGGGCGAAGCTACAATTGTTGAATTAGCTGGTGTTCATAAGAGATACCATGCTCCACTAGCGAGAACAGTATTGCTTGGTAAGGCAGAGCAAAAAAAAATTGACGCTATTAAAGCTACCAATGAAGCTTTAGACGAAGGCATTTCAGCCATTAAACCTGGAAATACAGCTGATGATGTGGCACAAAAATTTTGGGCTATTCTTGATAAGCATGACATTAAAAAAGAATCACGAACTGGATATTCAATTGGCATAGGATATCCTCCAGATTGGGGTGAGCACACAATAAATATCTCTAAAGGAGACCAAACTATTCTTCATCCAAATGTCACATTCCACATGATTGCAGTAATGCAATTCGGTAGCTGGGGCGTTGAAGCGAGTCACTCATTGAGAGTTACAGAAAATGGTTCAGAAAAGTTTTCTGATTTTTCAAGCGATCTGTTCATTAAAGACTAGCCATAAGCTTAGAAAATAATCCTTCAATAGCACTCCTTGTTTTTACTAGAGAATCCTATAAAAAAATTGTATAAAGTAGCGCAATTCACGGAGATAATTATGGGCATTCATCACGATTACAAGTCTAAACGCGGAGAGCGCGCGATGGCAAAACAACAGAAAAGAGAGTCCAAACAAGCTGATAATACAGATAAAAAAGAAGAAGAAAAACTTGTTAAAGAGCTTAAAAAAGCAGGGTTGAATAAAGATGAAATCAAACAGTTCCTCGAAGGACGAGCAAAAGAATAAAAAGCTTAATGATACTGAACGACTATCAGAGGCTTTGAGACAGAATTTAAAAAAAAGAAAAGAATATCAACGAAAGAAAGAAGAAAAATAAGATGACCATCATGTCTGATAACTGGATTAAAAAAATGTCTTTAGATCAAGGCATGATTGAGCCCTTTGTAGACGGACAAAAAAAAGATGGGACTATTTCCTTTGGATTGTCCTCTTACGGATATGACGCAAGAGTATCTGAAGATTTTAAAATATTTACAAATGTTGACTCAGCATTAGTTGATCCTAAAAATTTTGATGACAAAGGCTTTGTTGATAGACCAGGCAAAGAATGCATCATACCACCTAATTCATTTGCACTGGCACGCACCGTTGAATATTTCAGAATTCCAAGAGATGTATTAGTAGTTTGTTTAGGTAAATCAACATATGCAAGATGTGGAATAATAGTTAATGTAACTCCTTTGGAGCCCGAGTGGGAAGGACATGTAACTTTAGAGTTTTCAAATACAACACCACTGCCAGCAAAAATATATGCAAATGAAGGAGGCTGTCAGTTCCTATTCTATAAAGGAGAGGCTCCGCCAGAGATTTCCTACAAGGATAGAAAAGGGAAATACATGAAACAAACTGGCGTTACTCTTCCCAAGCTATAAAATTCAATGCAGAAAATTGTTATAAATGGAGGACAACCTCTAAGGGGTGTGATTCCTGTTAGTGGATCAAAGAATGCTGCTCTACCCATTATGGCTGCTAGTATTTTAACTAATGAAAAATTAGAACTTTCAAATGTTCCGGATCTTGTTGATGTAAAAACTATGAGTTTGGTTTTATCATCTCTTGGAGTTAATGTCGCAAAAAGTGAAAGTAATAAAAATTCTATTACACTTCAATATTCAGATACGGAAAAAACTATTGCTGAATATGATTTAGTGAGAAAGATGCGAGCAAGTATATTAGTACTAGGACCTTTGCTTGCAAGAAAGCGTGAGGCGAGTGTATCACTTCCTGGAGGTTGCGCTATAGGTGCTCGACCAATCGATATTCATATAGACGCACTTACAAAGCTCGGTGCAACTTTTGAATTAGAAAAAGGATATATTCAATGTAGCGCACCTAAAGGACTGACTGGGAATAAGATCCAACTTCCTAAAGTATCTGTTGGCGCTACTGAAAATATTGTTATGGCAGCATCATTAGCAAGTGGTGAAACTGAAATTTCTAATATCGCGTTAGAGCCTGAGGTGATTGATTTAATTAATTGTTTAAATACTATGGGAGCAAAAATTGAACTTGGTGACAATAGGTCTGTTATGATCCAAGGAGTAAAAACTTTGAACGGCTCAATCTATTCTATTATTCCTGATCGTATCGAAGCGATTACTTATATCATAGCTGGAGCATTAGCAGGAGATGGACTTAAAATAGAAAATTTAAACATTGAACACATAAGCAATGTTTTAGAGACTTTAAAGGCATTACCAGTTGATATAATTTTTGATGAAAATAGTGTAACAGTAAATAAATCTAATATTAGTGAAGGTATTGAAATTCAAACAAAGGAATACCCTGGCTTCCCAACAGACGTTCAAGCGCAAATGATGGTTTTAATGTCTATGGCTAAAACTAAGTCAGTCATAGATGAGAACATATTTGAAAATAGATTCATGCATGTACCTGAATTGAATAGAATGGGAGCAAATATTGAAATTAATGGCAAAAGAGCAATTATTAATCCTTGCTCAGGATTTAGAGGGGCTCCAGTTATGGCAACTGATCTAAGAGCTTCAGTAAGTTTAATTTTAGCAGGATTAGCGGCTGAAGGTGAAACAACCCTAAATCGCATCTATCACTTGGATAGAGGGTATGAACAAATTGAAGTAAAATTAGAAGCATGTGGAGCAGAGATTAAGAGGGTTTAAAAAATATGAATTTGAATGCAATTGATACTGATGAATTAAAAATTATTGGGACAATATTGCAGGATGGACTCATTGAAGTAAGCGATATTAAATATCTGCCATCAATAAGATCATTTTTTTTAATGATCACACGATTTATGTGGGAAGAAAAAATCGTAAATAAAGTTAATCAGCGCATAAAGGCTGTTCTGTGCTTTGAGGATGTCATATCAGTTTATTCAAAAAATATTGATCAATTGAACAAATCAAAGAAATTAGAACTGTTGACTTTTAACTATTATCCCAATAAGTCAAAAAATATTGAAATTGAATTGCTTTTCAAAAATGATGCAATTATAAAACTCGAGACTGAAATTATTCGGTGCAAATTAGATGATCAAGGAAACCCTTGGGGTACAGAAGTACAAGTAAATGAAAAAAATAATTAATACAAGCAATTCAGGCTTTTCACAAGAATTTGAAAATTTAGCAAATACTAATAGATCAGATGACAAAGATGTAAAAGATGTTGTAGCTAATATAATAAATGATGTAAGAACCAACGGTGATGATGCTTTAATAAAGTATACTAATCAACTTGATCGCAATGATCTTTCAAAATTAAACTTCATTTTAGACGAAACTACAATCAACAATCAGACAGATGGATTATCTGAACAGATATGCGAGGCTATTCAAACAGCGGCAGATCGAGTTAGGACATACCATGAAAAACAAATACCACAGGATTTAAGTTTTAATGACGATCTAAAATCTACTCTTGGATATATGTGGAAGCCTTTGGAAACAGCAGGGATATATGTACCAGGTGGAACAGCAAGCTACCCTAGTACAGTTCTTATGAATTCAATACCGGCTATGGTTGCAGGCGTAAAAGACATAGTAATGGCTTCACCATTAACTGACGGACAAATTAATCCATCAGTTTTATATGCCGCAAAAATTGTCGGTATTAAAAAAATATATTGCATGGGTGGCTCTCAGGCAGTCGCTGCAATGGCATATGGAACTGAAAGTGTGGCACCTGTAAATAAAATCGTTGGACCTGGTAATATTTACGTCGCTGAAGCAAAACGGCAAGTTTCAGGATTTGTTGGAATTGATATGTTTGCAGGACCTTCTGAAATAGTAGTAATTTCAGACCAGAATAGTGATCCAAAAATTATTTCTGCAGATCTCATCGCTCAATCTGAGCATGACAAAAGTGCCCAAAGCATTCTAATTACTACTGATCAAACATTAGCTGAAGCAGTTGAAAAAGAAGTGCCTAGTCAATTAGAATCGCTTCCAAGAAAAGAAATTGCGTCAGCAA
This sequence comes from uncultured Pelagibacteraceae bacterium, assembly GCA_902604225.1. Taxonomy (GTDB): domain Bacteria; phylum Pseudomonadota; class Alphaproteobacteria; order Pelagibacterales; family AG-422-B15; genus CACNXQ01. Next base: position 74,040 of record CACKXV010000002.1, read on the forward strand.
GCTGGGAATCAAACGGCAAAATTATCGTTGTACGTGATCTTAAAGAAGCTTTTGATATTTCAAACCAATTAGCCCCTGAACACCTCGAGCTTGCTATTGATAATCCAAGAGATTTTCTTAAATATATTGTTAATGCTGGTGCAGTATTCCTTGGCAGAAATACACCTGAAGCATTAGGTGACTATGTTGCTGGTCCAAGCCATGTATTGCCTACATCAAGGAGTGCAAAATTTTCATCAGGACTATCAGTATTCGACTTTCTAAAGAAAATATCGCTTGTTGAGTTTACAAAAGAAGGTATTGAAGAAATTGGAAATAGTGCTATGACAATCGCTGATAATGAAGGTCTTGATGGACATTCAAGGTCAATAGAATATAGGCTTACAAAAAAATAATATATGTCAAAAGAAGAGATTTTAGAATTTAAGGGTAAAGTTACTGATATACTTCCAAATGCAATGTTTAAAGTTGCACTAGAAAATGGCCATGAAGTTTTGGCACATACAGCTGGTAGAATGAGAAAAAATAGAATTAGAGTCTTAGCAGGTGACGAAGTTCTTGTTCAGATCACACCTTATGACCTTACTAAAGGTAGAATAATATTTAGATATAAATAACTAAGAGAATATATTGAAATTTATTTTAGGCAGCTCATCTCCTAGAAGATTAGAATTACTATCAATTCTTGGGATCAAACCCGATGAAATAATCGCACCTAATATTGATGAGACAATTAACAAAAAGGAATTGCCCTTAGATTACTGTAAACGAATAGCTACTCAAAAGATGAAGCACTTTGATGGGAAGCATGAAAATACTGTGATTCTTACGGCAGATACTATTGCCTATAGTGGAAGAAGAATAATTGATAAAACAAATGATGAAGTTATTGCTAGGAAAAATCTCAATAAATTATCAGGTCGAAGACATCGCGTTTCAACCATTTTGTGCCTAAGAGATACTAAGAATAAAGTTATAAGTAGGAGTGTCACAACTACAGTGAATTTTAAACTGCTTAACAAAAAAGATATTGATAACTACATCAAAACAAATGAATGGAAAAATGTTGCAGGATCATACAAAATTCAGGGCTTTGCTGAAGTATTCATCAAGTCAATAAACGGCTCGTATTCAAATGTAGTTGGATTACCATTGTTTCAAACTAATAACTTATTGGGCTCTGTTGGTTTAATTAAATCATGAGAGAATTAATTTTTATTTACAATGCAAAAAGTGGCATTTTCAATGCCCTCATAGATTGGGGTCATAAAATAATTTCACCAAGTACGTATGAATGTCATTTATGCTCTATCACATATAACAATCGAGGTAAGGAAAAGATTTGGGGCAATTATCTTAAGTCGCTAAAAATAAAGAGCAGCTTTTATTACATTGACCATCTCGCAGACTTAGAGTTTGTGCCTAAGCAAATCAATCTACCATGCGTTTATATTAAAAATGAGGATAATTATCAGCTTATGATTGATGCTGACGAATTAAATTCATTAAAAAGTGTGCAGGATTTGATAAGCAGAATAAATGAAAAGCTCAATTAATTAGCAATAAGAATATTTTCTTTGCACGAATACTTCTTATAGAATAAAAGACTTACATTACTAACGTGAGGCTCGATAGCTCAGTTGGTAGAGCAAAGGACTGAAAATCCTTGTGTCGGTGGTTCAAATCCACCTCGAGCCACCACTTATGCAGCTGTAGCTCAGTTGGTTAGAGCGCCTGGTTGTGGACCAGGAGGTCGGTAGTTCAAGTCTACCCAGCTGTACCAACTAATGATTTTTTTACGGGAAGAGTTAGTACGATCAAAAAGAGTAGAATCATTACAAATCCAAAAAGTAAATAAAGAAATCCAAACTCACCGCTTATTTCATAGCTTCTAGAAATTAGAATTAGGGCTATTGGCCCTACAGAGAATGAAACAATGAATTTTATACCATATACAAGACTTTGATATTTTTCTGGTGAGAATTTAGCCAGTAATAAATTTTCTGCTGGAAGTATACTTGAATTAAAAGCAACAATCATAAGACTGATAACAATTAACCAATAATTGGATAGACTAACAATGAATAAAAGAAGAGTGCCTTGTCCGATGATGCCAATAGCATAGATTACTTTCTCAGAATATTTATCTGTTAAAATGCCACCTATGTAGTTCATTAAACCGCTTACAATATAAATAGCAGCTACAATATACCCAATCTCAGACGTAGAGAGGTTTAAGCTGTTTGACAGTCTGATATCAATTGCTTTAGGCAAACTTGTTTGAAGAATTTGATATACAAAACTTAAACATGTAATACTTACAAGCATTATAATCGCAATTTTTAGCATTTGATTTTTTTCTGGGTTATCTCGAAATTGTTCTGATTTAATATTAGTCAATGAAATTTTTCCTGATTTCAAATGATATGAGAGACATAAGCCTGTTAGAATAGAAATTATTCCAGGGAATATAAACGCAGCTTGCCAATTAATCTGATCAATTAAAATACCAGCAAAAAAAGCTCCCAATCCTATTCCTACGCCTCCAAATATATTATTGAAACCAAGTGCACGTCCTGTTTCTTTTGATGTATTAACTATCCATGATATTCCAGCAGGATGATATATTGAGCAAAATAAGCCAAGCAAGGATAGACTAATAAAAAGAGATAATTTATTCCCACTCAGACCACAAAGAACCGAACTAATTCCTAGACCTAAAAACATTACTGCAATCATTCCTGAACGGCTCCATCGATCACTAATCCATCCAGCCGGTAAAGATCCTATGCCAACAAGAAGAGACCCAAGAAACCATAGATTTAAAAGCTCGTCATATGAAAATTTCCAATCATCTTCAATTGCAAGAACAATTACAAAGTAAAATGCAGCAAACATGTGCATCAATAGATGGCCAAGTGCAGCATAAATAACAGTTAATTTTCTACTGTTTTCAGTGATAATCATTTAATAAAAATAGAGTATTTCGGCTTCACTTAATAATAAAAATTATTAAAATTTGACTTTTTTGAATAAATAAGGCATTTCACTGTTCATGATTGTTTTTACACATCATCATATTCATATCTAAGTTTGCTGAACAAAAAGCGTCAGCGAACAACAACCCCTTTTTATATTAAATAAACTAACTTTGTAGTATCGTACTAACGATTGGAATCGTATGACTAATAATAACAATAAACCCAAGGCCATTTTACCTAGAGGGTTTAAAGACAATGAGAAACAACTCCTGACTCTCAGAAAAATAGTTACTGAGGCAATAGAGGAAGAGTGTCAAAAATTTGGATTTGTTGAATTAGAAACTTCGTCCATTGAATATACTGATAGTCTGGGCAAGTTTTTGCCTGATATTGATCGACCAAGCGGAGGAGTTTTTTCGTTACAAGATGAAGATGGTCAATGGCTATCATTACGATATGACCTTACAGCTCCTTTAGCACGATATGTTGCACAGAATTATCAAAATTTAGTGAAGCCATTTAAAAGATATCAATCCGGAATAGTATGGAGAAATGAAAAGCCAGGGCCTGGAAGATTCAGAGAATTTTTACAATTTGATGCAGATGTTATCGGAATTCAATCAAATCTAATCGATGCTGAATTATGCGTCATAGTTGTAAATATTTTGAGAAGACTTGGTTTAAATGATTCTCAATTTAAAATTAAATATTCAAATAGAAAAATTTGGACAAGTCTTTTTGAGAAAATAAAGGCTTCGAAAGAAGTTGAATCAAAAATTCTTAGAGCAGTAGATAAAAAGGATCGTCTAGGTGATGAAGGTGTTAAAGAGTTATTATGTGAGGGTAGAAAAGATAAATCTGGTGATTTTATGGAAGGTGTAGGTCTTGATAATGAACAAGCATCAATGATTTTAGACTTTATGAACGACCAGAAGCAAACGAGTGATGATATTGATGAGTTTAACTCTTATTTAGGGAATTTTGCAGATTATCCAATTTCATTTGATCCATCCATTGTAAGAGGATTGGATTATTATACAGGCATGATTTTTGAAGCTGAACTATTAATCGATGTAAAAAATACAAAAGGTGAAACTATAGTTTTTGGATCAGTAGCTGGAGGAGGAAGATATGACAAACTGATATCAAGATTTGGGAAAGAGGACGTTCCCGCTACTGGCATTTCTGTTGGTGTTGACAGGCTTATTGTAGCTCTAGAGCAGTTGGATCTCGTTAAAGCCAAATCGAGACCCTTAGTAATTGTAGCAAATTTAGGAGACAATAATTTATCCGAGTATATTCGAATGGCATCTGAAATTAGAGATGCAGGGATGGCCTGCGAGATTTCTTTTGGCTCAAAAAACTTAGCTAAGCAACTTAAATATTGCGATCGCAAGCAAGCTGATGCAGTTGTAATTGCAGGTGATGATGAAATTAAAAACAATAAAATATCACTTAAAGATTTAAAAAAGGGAAGTGAGATTTCAAAAAATATAACTGGACGTAAAGAATGGAAAGAAACTAAAGCAGGTCAAAAAGAAGTAATTAGAGAGGATTTAGTAAGCACTCTAAAGGAAATACTAAAAATTTGATCTATGTCACTACAGGAATTAAATATTAGATTAAAAGATTATTTTATTGATTTAGGATTTCAATATGTAGAGCTTCCTTTGGTTCATGACTCTGACATTTTTTATGAAACATCGGGAGAAGAAATCAGAAGTCAGATGTATTCTTTTATAGATGGTTCAGGCAAGGAAAAATGTCTGAGACCAGATATGACGATCCCTACGTGTCAAAGTTTTATTAAAAGTAATGATAAAAAAAATGAAGCTAATTTATGCTATACTGGACCAGTATTTAGGTCAATCAATGGAATAAATGATGCATCAATTGAATTAAACCAATCAGGGGTTGAAATTATTTTTACAGAAAAAAAGCTAAAAACTATTTATGAAAAAGATATTTATACACTTAAAACGGCAGTCAAAATTCTAGAAAAATTAAATATTAACGAGTACCAAATTAAAATAGGCAGTCTAAACCTCTTTAATAGTTTTATAAGTTATTTAGATTTACCGATCAGGTGGAAACAAAGAATTGTCAGGCATTTTTTTAGAAGAGCATATTTTGATAGTTTGTTAAATCGATTAGGGCAAGGTGTCGGTTATGATGAATTGAAAAAAGATGAAATTATCAATGAAAGACTAGGTTTGAATGTCAATTCAAGTGTAAACTTGGTTGATCTAATTAATTCCAACAGCAATTCTGGTTCAGGCTCAAGGACAGTTGAAGAAATCGTCAGCCGATTTCAGGAGAAAAGTGAAAATATCGTCTCTGAGAGCAATGGAAAACAAATGGTAAATCTGATTAAGAGTTTTTTAGGTTTGAACGCTTCTCTTTATACTTTTCCGAATATTTTAAGAGAGTTTGTAAGTGATCAAAAGCTTGATTTTTTTAAAAAAGAGATTGATGGCATGGAAGAATTCAAGAACGCTGTTTCAGCTGAAATGGACATATCTAAATTTAATTTCAACAATGACTTTGGACATTCAATTGAATTTTATGATGGCGTCATGTTCGAAATCTATGATCAATCAGGCAATATCAAGTTAATAACTGGTGGAAGATACGATAAGTTACTTAATATTTTAGGGTCCAGAAACAACCTGTCAGCTATAGGGTTTGCAACAAATAATAATAACTTAAGTAAAATTTTATAATCATGAAATTCGAAAATAAATTAAGAATAGGACTACCCAGCAAAGGCAGGTTAAGAAAAGACATGGAGAAACTTTTTCTAGATAAAAATATTACTTTTGAAAATCTTGTAAATGATAGAGATTATATTGGTACAATAAAAGGACTAAAAGATACAGTTCTATATTTTTTAAGCGCTAAGGAAATTACCAATAGACTTGATGAGGGATCAATCCATGTAGGCTTAACCGGTGATGATCTGATACAAGAAAAAATTTTCAATTTTAATTCAAAAATAACAAAGGATCTGGAGTTAGATTTTGGAAAAGCGGATCTGGTTGTTGCTGTACCAGATATCTGGATTGATGTAATGACGATGGCTGATTTGGAAGAAGTGAGCAATAATCACAGAGATAAATATTCAAAAAGGTTGCGTGTAGCAACTAAATATAAGAACTTAACAAATAATTTCTTTTCTAAATGTGGAGTTGTTGATTATAGAACTGTTGAAAGTGACGGCTCTACTGAAAGCGCGCCTTTCAATGGTTTTTCTGAAATCATCACTGATATAACATCAACAGGTGAAACACTAAGGGCTAACAATTTAAGAGTTCTTGATGATGGCACAATCCTGAAATCATCAGCAAATTTCTTTTCTTCAAAAGTTGCGGAGTGGGATAAAGAAATAGAAAATAATTATAAAAATTTTATCAATAAGTTTGAATAAAAAAAACCCGGCGAGGCCGGGTTTTTTTTGAGTTTATCGTTAATGATTATTACATCATGCCGCCCATGCCGCCCATGCCGCCCATATCAGGCATTGCAGGTGCTGCAGCAGGCTTATCTTCAGGAGCATCAGCAACCATCGCTTCAGTTGTAATTAAAACACCTGCAATAGATGCGGCGTTTTGTAAACTTGTTCTTACAACTTTAGTTGGGTCAATGATTCCCGCTTTAAACATATCGACAAATTTATCAGATTGAGCATCATAACCCTCAGTAGAAGACTTGCCCTCTTTGAGCTTGCCAACAATCACAGACCCATCAACACCTGCGTTGTTTGCAATTGTTCTAATTGGTGTTTCTAATGCCCTGCGGACAATATCCACCCCAGCTTTTTGATCAGCGTTAGATGTTTTGACTTTATCAAGTGCACTAGCTGCGTTTAGAAGTGATAATCCACCGCCAGCAACTATACCTTCTTCAACTGCAGCTCTAGTAGCATTAAGAGCATCATCAACTCTGTCTTTTCTTTCTTTAACTTCAACTTCGGTAGCTCCACCAACTTTGATTACAGCTACTCCACCAGCTAACTTAGCAAGACGTTCTTGTAACTTCTCTCTGTCATAGTCAGATGTTGTTTCCTCAATCTGTTTTCTAATCTGAGAGCATCTACCTTGAATATCAGCTTTAGTTCCAGCACCATTAACAATTGTAGTATTTTCTTTATCAATACTAATTCTTTTTGCTGTCCCTAAATCATTAATGGTTACATTTTCTAATTTAATACCTAGGTCTTCGGATATGACCTGACCACCAGTTAAAATAGAAATATCTTCCATCATTGCTTTTCTTCTATCACCAAATCCTGGTGCTTTTACAGCAGCAATTTTTAATCCACCTCTTAATTTATTAACCACTAATGTAGCAAGCGCTTCACCTTCAACATCTTCAGCGATAATTACAAGTGGTCGTCCCGCTTGAACTACAGCCTCTAATAGAGGAAGCATTGGTTGGAGATTTGTTAATTTTTTTTCATGAAGGAGAATGTAAGCATTTTCTAGATCAGCTGTCATTTTCTCTGCATTAGTCACAAAATATGGAGATAGGTAGCCTCTATCAAATTGCATTCCTTCAACAACATCAAGTTCAGTTTCAAGACCTTTAGCTTCTTCAACTGTTATAACGCCTTCGTTTCCAACTTTATCCATTGCCTTCGCAATCATAGCTCCAACTTCAGCCTCACCGTTTGCAGAAATAGAACCAACTTGCGCGACTTCAGCACTAGTTTTAACTTTTTTTGATGAACTACTAATAGCATCGCTTGCAGCATCGATTGCAGAATCTACTCCTCTTCTTAGATCCATTGGATTCATTCCCGCCGCAACAAATTTTAAGCCCTCTGTAACTATTGCTCTTGTAAGTACAGTAGCAGTTGTAGTTCCATCGCCTGCAACATCATTTGTTTTACTCGCAGCCTCACGAACCATCTGTGCTCCCATATTTTCAAATTTATCTTTTAATTCAATTTCTTTTGCAACTGAAACTCCATCCTTTGTACTTTTAGGTGCACCAAAAGATTTATCCATGACAACGTTTCTTCCTTTAGGACCTAATGTTACTGCGACTGCGTCAGCTAGAACGTTAACACCTTTAAGCATTTTGTTTCTTGCTTCTGTGCCAAAATGTATATCTTTACCCGCCATTTTTTATTCTCCTTGATTTAAGATTTATTTTTTCTTTTTTGATTTTGATTTTGATTTCTTTTCAATTACACCCATGATGTCTGACTCTTTCATGATACATAGCTCTTCCCCATCAACTTTGACCTCAGTGCCAGACCATTTTCCAAATAGAACAATATCTCCCGCTTTTAAATCTAATGGTGTAACTTTTCCGTCTTCAGATTTTGTTCCTGACCCAACAGCAACAATTTGTCCTTCTTGAGGTTTTTCTTGAGCTGTATCAGGAATGATAATCCCCCCAGCAGTTTTTTCTTCAGTGTCTAATCTCCTTACGAGAACACGATCATGTAAAGGTCGAAAATCCATTTTTAATCTCCTAAATATTTAATATCTTTTGCTTAATTACCTAGGCATATAGTGATCTCGTGCGTATGTGTCAAGAGGGTCCTCAAAAACGAATAATTATAAAAGATGATAAAAAATGCTTATTTTACAATACTTTGACTATTGTTCAGACTCTCCACCATCTATAACTATATTTTGTCCAGTCATGAACGAGCCTGCCTCAGAGGCAAGATAGACAGCGGCTCCTGCGATTTCATCAGGCATGCCAATTCTTTTGAGCGCTGATTTCGCAGTTGTTACCCTCAAAATGTCTTCATTTTCCCAAAGTGCACGTGCAAAATCAGTCTTGATTAACCCTGGAGATATACAATTTGCTCTAATATTATTTCTGCCATATTCCACAGAAATATTCCTTGCTAACTGAGAGTCAGCGGCCTTGCTAATAGCATAAGCACCTAACATGCTGCTTCCATGCAGACCTGCTATTGATGAAATTATAATAATAGAACCACTTTTTATTTTTACCATATCGGGCAATATTTCGTTACATAGCCAAAAATTACTCTGTACATTTGATTTCATTATTTTTTCAAATGCTTCATCTGGTATGTTGTTAGATGGCCCAAAATATGGATTTACAGCCGCGTTGCATACTAAAGTTGTTATACTTCCACAAAACTCCTTTGATTTAACATACAAGTTTTTTAATTGTTCTTTGTCAGAAATATTACATGATATTGCTGTAGCGGTATCCTTACCAAACGTACTATTAATTTCTTCAGCAACGTTCTCGCATGCATCAATTTTGCGACTTGTTATTATTACTTTGGCGCCATGCTCCGCCATTCGATATGCAATAGCCTTACCAATGCCACGTGAAGATCCAGTGATAATTGCATTTTTATCTTTTAAATCAAAAAGTGATGTCATTTAATTACGAACTGATTTAAAAAAAAGATTATAAGTTAATAAAATAATTTCAATATAAAATATGAATATTAATAAAATTAATAGTGTTGAGAGTTATTCACTATCCTATAAAGCAATTTTATGTGATCTCTGGGGAGTAATTCATAATGGTGTTGAAATTTATGCTGGCGCTCTCACTTATCTTGAACGCATGAAGGAGCATGGAATTGATGTTTATTTGATTTCTAATGCCCCGCGTCCTAATTATGTTGTTCAGGAGGGTTTGACAAATAAACTTGGACTTAATCCCGATCTTTATAAACATATTTATACCTCTGGAGATATAGGAACGAAGTTTGTTAATAAAAAAATTCATGGTGAAAGTTATTTTCATCTAGGCCCAACTAAGGACTATGATCTATTAGAAAATATAAATATTAGTAAGGTAGATAGTATTAATGAGGCAGATTTCATTTTAACAACAGGACTTTACGATGACAGTTTTGAAACTCCTAAAGATTATAATGATTTATTTAATGACTTCATGGAGAAAGAAAAACCTATTGTATGTGTAAATCCTGATGAAATTGTTTATCGAGGAGTAAACTCTATTTTTTGTGCTGGAGCTTTAGGCAAATATTATGAAAAACTTGGTGGTAAAGTAGTATATTATGGAAAACCATACGTTGAAATTTATGACCAAGCTTTTCAAGATTTGAAAAATATGAATAATATTGAAAATAAGTCAGATATCCTTGCAATCGGCGACAGTATCAAAACCGACTGTCTTGGCGCACAAAACTTTAATTTGGATTTTGTCTTTATTATGAATGGTATACATAAGGATCAAATATCAGGTAAAAATAACATTGAAGATATTAGCAATCTTGTGGAAAATATTCTTTCAAGAGATACAAAAGAAATCACAGTTTCTGATTTTCTAAAGTGAAATAAAGTGAAAATATTTAAAGATCTTAAAAAGACGTATAATTTTACGAAAGACTCTATCCTGATAATTGGTAACCTTGATGGTGTTCATAAAGGTCACCAATCAATAATATCGTTAGCCAAGAAACTTAGTAAAAAAAAAGATGCAAAAGTTGGAGTATTGCTTTTTGATCCTCATCCTAGGAGGTATTTTGAAAAAGATAATAAAGGTTTTTTATTAACACAGGTTGATACGCGTCTAGAAATTTTAAAATCCTATAAAATTGATTATGCGATTGTCTTAAAGTTCAATAAGAGCATTGCAACAATGACGCCTAAATTATTTTGTAAGAAAATTCTTTTTTCAGGCATAGCTATGAAGAATATTTTTGTTGGTAAAAATTTTAGGTTTGGCAATAAAAGATCTGGCGACTATCGGTTTCTATCAAATTTTGGAAAAGAACATTCATTTAATGTGACACCCATAAATTTAGTGAAAACAAATAAAATCCTTCACAAAAAAACAAAAATGAAAATTTACTCTTCATCAAACATAAGAGCTTTAATTCAAAAAGGAGAGGTGAAACTTGCCAACAAATTTCTTGGGGTGCCGTTTACAATTGTTTCTAGAGTAATGAAAGGTGATCAAAGGGGGCGAACAATAGGAGTTCCAACAGCAAACCTTAAAATTGATGAATATATTCAGCCTAACCATGGGGTTTATGCTGTTCGTGCACAAGTAATGAATAAGAGTGCAAAGGGAAAGAATTATAAGGGAATTGCCAATTTTGGAGTCAGACCGACTTTTGATAAAAATAAGCCCTTATTAGAGGTTCACTTGTTTAATTTTAATTTGAATATTTATAATTCTTCATTAAAAGTAGAATTTATTGACTTCATAAGGAAAGAAAAAAAGTTTTCTGGAATAGATTCATTAAAAAATCAATTGATAATAGATATATCCAAAGCTAAGAAAATCTTAAATTAATAAAATGACCGCTAAAAATGATAAAATAGATTTTAGTGAAACTTTGTTTTTACCTAAGACTTCCTTTGCTATGCGGGCGGGGCTGCCTGAACAAGAGCCAAGCATATTAGAGAATTGGAATAAAAATAATCTTTATCAAAAATTAAGAAACAATTCGAAGGACAGAAAGAAATTTGTACTTCATGATGGCCCACCATATGCAAATGGCCATCTTCATATGGGGCACGCTTTAAATAAAGTTTTAAAAGATTTTGTTGTTCGGTCACAGCAAATGCTTGGGCACAATAGTTCATATATTCCTGGCTGGGACTGTCATGGTCTCCCGATAGAGTGGAAGATTGAAGAACAATATCGAGAAAAAGGAAAAGATAAAGATGAAGTAGATATCATTCAGTTTAGAAAAGAATGCAGGGAATTTGCTAAAAAGTGGATTGATATTCAGAGATCAGAATTTATTAGGCTAGGAGTAACTGGAGATTGGTTCAATCCCTACACTACAATGTCTTACGAAGCTGAGTCTACAATTGTGAAGGAGTTTTTCAAATTTTTGGAGAATGAGAGTTTATATCGTGGCTCTAAACCAGTTATGTGGTCAACAGTTGAAAAGACCGCATTAGCTGAAGCTGAAATAGAATATAAAGAACATAAATCGATAACAATTTTTGTAAAATTTCCAGTTATTTCTTCACTAGAAAATAATGAAGTAAATACGTCGGTCATTATTTGGACTACAACTCCATGGACTATACCAGCAAATCGAGCCATAGCCTTCAGTAAAAATATAAGTTATTCAATTTATTCTGTTAATGGATTAGAAGAAAACAGTCTACTAAATGAAGGAGATCAAATTATTATTGCTGATGAACTGTTAGACAATGTAAGAATTCAGTGCAAAGTAAAAGAGCTTACAAAAATTAGAGCAATTAAAGACTTAGATCAAATAATCTGTGGGCATCCTTTTAGAAATTCAGGGTATGATTTTGAAGTCAAATTATTTGATGCTGATTTTGTAACTTTAGAACAAGGAAGTGGATTTGTTCATATAGCCCCAGGTCACGGAGCGGATGATTATAATTTAGGCATTGCAAATAATGTGGAAGTTCCGGAAACAGTGGATGAGAATGGTCAATATTTTGACCATGTTCCCCTTTTTAAAGGCAAAAAAGTATTTAATGATGATGGCTCTGATGCAGATGCAAATGTAGCAGTGATCGTTGAGCTTAAAAATCATAATAACCTTGCAGGCAAAGGATCACTCAGGCACAGCTATCCTCATTCATGGAGATCTAAAGCTCCTGTCATATTTAGAAATACTCCTCAGTGGTTTATTAGTATGGAAAAGAATGGATTAAGGTCAACGGCACTTAATGAAATAGATAAAGTTAATTGGTTCCCTAAACAAGGTAAGAATAGAATATATTCGATGATTGAAGATAGACCTGATTGGGTTGTTTCAAGGCAAAGAGCTTGGGGTGTTCCGCTATCTATATTTTACCATATAGAAACAGGACAACCTTTAATGGATAAAGAAATTAATCAAAAAATAATCGATTTGTATAGAGAAGAAGGATCAGACGCTTGGTTCAAATACTCAAAAGAAGAATTGTTGGGAGATAAGTACGATCCAAATGATTATAAAAAAGTTGATGATATTCTTGATGTTTGGTTTGATTCTGGCTGTACTCATTCCTTTGTTTTAGATGAAAAGGAAGATCAAATGTGGCCTGCATCTCTTTATTTAGAAGGCACTGATCAACATAGAGGATGGTTTCACTCCTCACTTTTGGAGTCATGTGGTACCAGAGGGATTGCCCCTTATGAGTCGGTCTTGACGCATGGCTTTGTTCTTCACGAAGATGGATTAAAAATGAGCAAGTCTTCAGCTAATATAGTTTCACCCGATGAAATTATAAATAAATCTGGGGCAGATATTTTAAGGTTATGGGTTGCAAGCAGCGATTATTCTGAAGACCTAAAAATAGGGCCAGAGATAATGAAGAGTAATGTAGATAGCTACAGGAGACTGAGGAATACATTACGTTTCATTCTTGGAAACTTATCTGAATTTAATGATAATGAAAAAATTTCACATGCAGAACTTAGCGAGCTTGATCAATATGTATTATCCCAGTTAGAGGAGTTAAAAAAAGAAGTATTAGAAAATTATAAAATATTTGAATATCAAAAAGTATTTTCAGCAATATTTAATTTTTGTACAAATGATCTATCTTCATTTTATTTTGATATAAAAAAAGATGCTTTGTATTGCGAGGCACAGGACAGCCATATCAGAAAGTCCACTCGAACAGTATTAGATAAGTTATTCTATAATTTGCTTAGTTTACTAGCACCCATCCTTTGCTTCACTGCTGAGGAGGCTTGGCAAAGTAGGCTTGGAAAAGAATCGAGTGTTCATGAGGTTGATTTTCCAGCTTTAGAGAGCAATTTGATAAATGAAGATTTAACAAAAAAATGGGAATTATATAAGCAACTGCGTAAAGCAATAAATGGTGCAATTGAGGTAAAGAGAAAAGAAAAAGTTATTGGTTCAAGTCTTGAAGCGTCTGTAAAGCTTTACTCGATTAAAAGTTTTAATGAAATTGATAGTGATACACTTAAAAATATATCAATAATTAGTGAATTAACAATTTTAAATGAATCAC
>CACKXV010000003.1 GCA_902604225.1 uncultured Pelagibacteraceae bacterium
TGTAAGCTGAAATTAAAGGAATGTAAAGAAAATGAGATCGACAGACACAATATAACTCTATTTTTCTCACCTATAAAGAAATCTCCTATGGAGTTTATGGTGCAGAAATGCACAGAGATTGGAATAACTTCTTTCCAGCCAGTATTAATGGAGAGAACAAATAATAAAAAGATTAATCTTGAGAGATTAAGACTAATCTCTATTGAGGCATGCGAGCAGTCTAGTAGAGTAAATTTGCCTTCATTTAATTATTTAATCTCTTTTAGTGAAATGATAAAAACAATGAGTTATGATAAACTTATTTTCTGCTCACTTGAAAAAAATACTAGCGCAATTAATAAAATAAATTTATCACTTAATGAAAGTATAGGAATTGTAATTGGTCCAGAAGGTGATTTTTCTCCAAACGAAATGACAGATTTAGGAAGCATAAAGAATTCTGTGCCAGTAACCCTTGGAAGTAATATTCTTAAATCTGAAACAGCTGGAGTTGTCGCTTCCTCGCTAGTAATGAACAGCATATATAATGATTAATAAACAAGATTTAATAAATTACTTCAGTGAAGGAATAAAGAAAGATAACACTCTCAGGATAGGTACTGAGCATGAGAAATTTATTTTTAAGCAAAATGATTTATCTTTGATCCCCTATGATGGCGATGTGAGTATACAAGCTATCTTTCAAGATTTTGTGAAAGAAGGCTGGAAAGAAGTTAAAGAAGGTAACAATACAATTGCTCTCACAAAGAATAATGCAAGTATAACTCTTGAACCTGGAGGTCAATTTGAGTTGTCCGGTGCTCCACTTAAATCAGTTCATGAAACATGTAGTGAAATCAACAGTCATCTGGATTTAACTAAAAAATTAGAAAAAAAATATAATATTGGATTTTTAGGAATTGGCTTCTTACCCATAGGTACTCTTGAGGAAATACCAATGGTTCCCAAAAAAAGATATGCAGAAATTATGACTCCCTATATGAGGTCGCTCGGTGGATTGGGTTTAGAGATGATGTATCAATCTGCAACAGTGCAAGCTAATTTTGATTTTACTTCAGAAGAAGATATGGGAAAAAAAATCAATGTTTCATCTGTACTTCAACCATTAGTGACAGGCTTATTTGCTAACTCACCATTTAAAAATAATCAACCGTCTGGATTTGAAAGTTATAGAGGACATGTGTGGACAAAAACAGATTCAGATCGGACGGGCATACCTAAATTCTTTACTGAGCCAAACATGAGTTTTGAAAAGTATGTAGACTTTGCTTTAGATATTCCTGTTTATGCCCTTATAAGAGATGGTAATTATATAAGATGCACAGATTATTCATTCGCAGACTTAATTGAAGGTAAGCATAACGAATTTTCCAAAGATCAAATTACAATTAAAGATTGGGCTGATCATATTTCTACCATATTCACTGAAGTAAGATTAAAAACATTTATTGAAATGAGAGGAGCTGACGCAGGTGGGTACAACACACTATGTGCATTACCGGCTTTTTGGACAGGCATACTTTATGATGAGACTGCTCTTGAGGAAGCTTTGAGTATTACCAGTCAGCTCGATTACGCCGATTTAATGAATTTCAGAGAGAATGTTTTAGAGCATGGACTTAACTCAACTATTAATAATATAGAAGGATGGGATTTAGCAGAACAAATAGTAAAAATTTCCTCGGAGGGCTTAAACAGACGTGCAAAATTAAATTTATATGGTGATAGTGAGGCAGTTCATTTAGATTTTATAAAAGATATTATTAAGAACAAAGAGTCTAATTCAATGCGAATGATTAAAAACTACTATGCACAAGATACACTTAATCAAAAAGAGCTTTTTCAAAAGGAGTCTTTTTAGGTTGATCCTTTTTCTATATATATAGATTGAGAAGGGAAAGCAAAGCCAGCATCATTCTTCTCAACAATACCTTTAATCTCGAAAGCTAAGTTTTCTTTTATCTCTAACCATTCTCCCCAATTTGTAGTGGTAGCAAAACAATAAACCAACAAATCAATAGAGCTGTCAGAGAATTTTTCTATTCTAACAAACAATGGTTGTTCCGTTGATTTAACAAAATTTCCATTATCCTTTAAATATTTTTCAATCTCGTCTCTTATATTTCTTAACTGATCATGTGTTGTTCGATATTCTAAACCAATGGTCCAATAAATTCGGCGACTTTTCATATTACTAAAGTTCGTTACGGCATTTTCAGCAAAATTAAAGTTTGGGACCATTACCGGCGAGGAGTCAAATCTTCTTACTAGCGTTGAGCGAAATCCAATTTTTTCTACAGTGCCTTCAACTATATTTTCAACTTTTATCCAATCACCGTTTTGAAATCTTTTTTCAAGAAGTATCAGTATACCTGAAATTAAGTTTTTAAATAAATCTTGAGCACCTAAAGCAACAGCAACACTTAATAATCCAAGACCAGCCAATATGGGTCCAACCTTAATACCCCATATTTCAAGTACTGCCGCACCTCCAATAATAAAGATAAAGAATTTAAGTATCCTTACACCCCAATCAATTAAATCATACGTTAACAGTTCACCAAATTTATGAATAAAAAAAGAAAAAGGATCAATTACTTTATAAAGGAACCAGAATATTTGAATCGTTATGAGTGATGTATTTAGATTTGCGGCAATTATTTCAAGCGTACTGTTTAAATTTAAATATTGAGTGCTGATGTATACCCCGATTACGATTGGAAAAAATCTCAGTGGACCATCAAAGGCCTCTAAAACTTCATCATCAATTTGAGTTGAAGATTTTTTTACAATAGCTTTCAATCTACCAACAACAATCTTTGAAAATAAAGATCTGAATAAGACAAAAAGTATAAGAATTAGAATACCGATTAGTACATTATTGAAATCTATTCCAAACACTCCTTGTGACCAAACTGATGAAACTAAGTCTAAAAAATTATCCATTCTATTATTTTAACTGATTTGGCATTCAGATAATAGATATAGTTAATTTAAAGAAAATTATTGATTTCTCTTGATACTTCAGTTGTTTTCTCCAAAGGAAGCATGTGACTTGTGTCTTTAATAAAGCATATTTCCGTTTGAGGGTTATATTTCTTAATTCTCTTCTGACTCAGCTTATTGCAGACCACACTATTAGGAGTGAGAATTATTTTTAAAGGTATGTTTATTCGTTTTAGATCAAACCAAACTTCATGTGATGTCAACTTGAAGCAAGCTGACTCCCAGCTCGGTTCGCATTTAAGTTTGAGCTCATTGTTTTGGTCAGTATAGGTACAATATTCAACATAATCTCTGATAATTTGTTCATCAATATGTTTAAATAAATTTTTTTTTGAGAAATATTGAAAAGCATCATCTTTACTTGACCATCCATTTCTTCTTATAGATGCATTTTTTGCTAGTGGATTTACTAAATGAGAAAGCCCAGTAAATTGTAAAAACTTATAAGTTAAAATGTATCTCAATGGCAACATTACTGGATCAACAAGTATTAACTTACTAACAAGATCAGGATTAGACAAAGCCACAAGCAAACTTGCGGTTCCACCCATTGAATGACCTGAAAGCACAACAGGTTTATTTTCTATTTTGATAAGTTCTATTAGGTCATTTTTAAAAGTGTACCAAGATTTTAATTTGCTTGGATCAGCTTTTAGGGTTGTATTTCCATGACCCCGCATATCATAAGTTATTACTTCGTAACTATCACTAATGTTTGATAATAGTTTATTATAGACTTTGCCACTAAATCCATTTGCATGAGAAAAGTAAAATTTATCTGCACCAGGATTTTCTTTCCTATATGTAACTATCTTTTTAGATTTTACTTCAAATTCTTTTTCTAACATTTACTCAGTGACATGATTCATTATATTTTTTAAGCCTATAGTAATTATAGGGCAGCGGGGTGACAAACCCTGCTAAGAGCATGAAAGGTATAATAGTAATGGTTAATACACCTCCTGCAAAAATAAGATCTGTTAAATTCATTGAAATCTCCATTGCTACCATGCTAATGAAGCTCATTTTGAATGCGATGTTCAAAGCTTCAGAAAATGGAAAACTTTTCATTAAAATAAAAGTTTCTAACAAAATACTTGTTACAAGTCCGTTGAATATGGCAATTAGCATCACAAGATAAATTGACAAGGAATGATCTATCAATTGAAAGTAAAATATTGTACCAAAGTCTCCAATACTGCATCCAAGAAGACACCACAAAGTATTGTAGCTTGAAGTCTTCCATGTTGCTTTACAAGTCCAACTAATACTAAGCATCAAATTTTTTAAATTCCTCTCGTCTTTCATTACCGTCTTTTAGTGCTAAGGCTTTTTCTTTATCGGACATTCTTAGCCAATTAGTGATTTCAAACTGCTCCCTAAAGCACCCAATACAGACTTTGCCGTTCATAAAAGCCTCATTATACTTACATATTTTGACGCATGGACTATCTACACGTGTATTTTTTTTAATCATATAAAGCTTGATTTATTTATATATTACAATAAAAAGCAACTTCAATTTCAAATAATTATATGGCACGTATCACCGTTGAGGATTGTATAAAACTTATTAATAACCAATATGATTTGGTTATTCTTGCAAAAGAAAGAGCAGTCCAATTGGGTAGAGGAGCTACTCCTGCTGTTGATCCTGAAAATGACAAAAAGCCTGTAATAGCCCTTAGGGAAATCAGCGAATCTAAAATTACAGCTGAAGAATTAAAAGAAAGTATTGTGTCTAAGTTGAGACAAATTCCTGACTATGAAGAAGAAGAAGAATTAGAGGAAGTGGATAATGATACATTTAGACAGATGTATCAGGGTGGTTTGTCAAAATCTGAAATGGAAAAATCTGCAACACGTAAATTTACTGCAAGATCTCCCAGAGTTGAAACAAGAGCTAAACCAATTGAAGATACAGTAAGTGATCTGGAAACCTCATCTATGAGTTCAACAGATACAAATGAAACTCCAGACCTTAATGAAACTCAGGATGCATTAGATACATCAGAAATTGAAGCTTCAATTACAGAAAGTAATGAAACAGCTTATGAGGAAACAACTGATCAAACTACAGTTGATCCAATTGAAGAAAATCTATCCTCTGAAGAAGAAAATTTTACTGCGAGTGTTCAGCTAGAAGATACTAATGAAAATGAAGCTACTAATGTCGAAGAGTTACCTGAAGTTACACCGGACATTGAAGAAGACAATACTCCTAAAGAATAATTACCATGAACTTTGACTTTTCAGATGATCAAAAGCTTTTGCGCGATCAAGCTAGAAAGTTTTTACAAGATAAATGCGACCGTAAGTCTGTAAGAAGTATCCTAGAAGATAATCAGAAAAACTATGATGCTGATCTTTGGTCTCAAATTTCTGAATTAGGTTGGACTGGTACTGCAATACCTGAAGAATATGGAGGGCTTGGACTAGGTATGTTGGAATTATGTGTGATAGCTGAAGAGCTAGGCAGAGCTCTTGCACCCACACCATTTTCTTCTTCGATATATATCTTTGCTGAATTTTTAAAATCGTATGGTACGGATGAACAAAAGAAAAAATATTTACCACACATTGCATCTGGTGAAAAAATTGGGACATTTGCTTTATCTGAAACTAATGGGAAACCTAAACCCAATAATATAAAGACACAGCATGCTTCAGGTAAATTAAATGGATCTAAAAATCCTGTTTCTGATGGAGAGTCAGCAGACTATATCATTGTTGCAGCAAATTCTGACAGTAACTCAAATTATAATTCTCTATCACTTTTTATTATTGATAGAAACGATCCAGGCTTAAATATTTCAAACTTAGATACCATCGATCCGACGAGACCAGCTTGCACAGTAGATTTGAAAAATGTTGCATGTGAAAGACTCGGAGACGAAGGAAGCGGTTGGGAGATGATTGATAATATTCTTAATAGAGCAGCTGTTTTATTTTCTTTTGAGCAAGTGGGTGGGGCACAAGTCTCACTTGATGAAGCAAAAAAATATTCACTTGAGCGATTCGCTTTTGGAAAGCAGATAGGTGCGTTTCAAGCTTTAAAGCATAAGATGGCGGACATGTATGTTAAAATTGAATTAGCGAGATCTAATGCCTACTATGGCGCTTGGGCGCTAAGCACAGATTCAAATGAATTGCCAATTGCCGCTGCAGGAGCAAGGGTGAGTGCCTCGGAGGCATACAATTACGCGTCTCAGGAAAATATTCAAATACACGGAGGTGTTGGTTTTACTTGGGAATATGACTGTCACTTGTTTTATCGCAGATCCAAACTACTTTCTCTAAATATTGGCAGTATTCGTCAGTGGAAAGAAAATTTAATTTCAAATCTTGAAAAAAGGAATATAGTTTAAAAATGGATTTTAACGATACACCGCAAGAAGCTGAATTTAGAAAAAAAGTAAGATCTTTTCTAGAAGCCAATGCAGAAAAAAGATCTACTCTAGCTGCAAAGCCAAAGGGTGACTCAGGATCTTCTATTTCAAGCGCTGGAGCACCAGAAACTGTTAAAGGTGAAGATGCTGCAAAGGTAGCGCTAGACAATGCTAAAGAATGGCAAAGAAAAAAAGCTGATGCTGGATTTGCTGCTATACTATGGCCAAAGGAATTCGGAGGATACGGAGGAACACCTATAGAACAGGTTATATACGCTCAAGAAGAACACGACTACTTTGTTCACTCAGGATATTTTGAAATTGGAATAGGCATGCTTGGACCAACAATGATGGCTTGGGGTAAGGATGAGGACAAAAAAAGATTCCTTCCAAAAATGATTACAGGTGAAGAAATTTGGTGCCAATTATTTTCTGAACCCTCAGCAGGTTCAGATTTAGCTGGTATAAGAATGAAAGCAGAAAAAGATGGTGACGAATGGGTATTAAACGGTCAAAAGGTTTGGACTTCAGGAGCTCATTTTGCCGATTACGGAATGATTGTGGCACGATCTGATCCTACTGCCCTAAAACATAAGGGACTTACTTATTTTTATGTTGATATGAAAACACCAGGAATTGAAGCTAAACCTATTAAACAGATTTCTGGTTCAGCTAATTTTAATGAAGTTTTCTTTAATGACGTTCGTATACCTGACAGTCAAAGAATTGGTGCAGAGGGTGACGGGTGGAAAGTATCACTTACTACTTTAATGAATGAAAGATTAGCGGTAGGGGATCCTCCAGGCTTGGATTTCGACCAAATTTTTGAAGCCTCTAAAGAGATTGAAGTTGAGGATGGTCTTGCTGTAAAAAATAGTGAAGTAAGACAAAAAATGGCAGACTGGTATATCCAATCGCGCGGTTTGCAATATACGAAATACAGAAGCATGACCGCTTTATCAAAAGGCCAAACACCTGGACCTGAGCTCTCAATAAGTAAACTAGTCACAGCATCAAAAATGCAAGATGTATCGTCTTATGCTCTAGATTTGATGGATATGTCAGGCATGGTTCATCAAGATCAAAATCCGATTCTTAAAAACTTATTCCAAAATGGTTATTTTTTCTCTGCTGCCATGAGAATTGCTGGTGGCACTGACGAAGTTTTAAGAAATATTATTGCAGAAAGAGTTTTAGGTTTGCCGCAGGATGAAAGGTCAGATAAAAAACTGCCTTTCAATGAGTTGCCGTCTGGTAAAAACTAATATCAGTTAAGTGTTTAGTACAATTTTTAGCAATGTTGCGTCAGGCGACTTGCTCTTTTCTATTTCTTTATTGATCGCCACAGGCATTTTTGCTGGTTTTATAGCGGGTCTTTTTGGCATTGGAGGAGGTGTAGTCGTAGTGCCCGCTCTTTACTATATTTTTACTCTAGCTGAAGTAGATGAAAGTATAAGAATGCACTTAGCAGTTGGAACATCACTTGCGAATATTGTTCCAATATCAATTATTTCTGCAGTAAGTCATGCTAGGAAAAATTCTGTAAATATAGAATTCTTAAAGTTTATATTTCTTTCTATAATCGTGGGCGTTACTTGTGGCTCTGTTGCAGTGTCTTATCTGGAGGGAAGCACGCTTATTTTGATTTACTCAATAATATTATTATTTGTCGCAGCGCAGTTTTTTTTCTGGCAAGATAAATGGAGACTATCTTCTTCTTTTCCTCAAAATTTCACTGGTCATGGATTCGGTTCAGCAATTGGCTTTCTCTCAGTGATTATTGGAGTAGGTGGTGGGTCAATAAGTATCCCTATACTCAAACTATATAATTTTGAAATTCACAAAGCGATAGGAACAGCAGCTGGAATTGGGACAATAGTTGCTGTACCTGGAACAATTGGATTTATGATTGCAGGCTTGCAAAACAATGTCGATTTGCCACTTTCCTTTGGCTATGTAAGTCTTGTAGGACTTATATTAATTACGCCTATTACAATAATTGGGGCGCCGATTGGAGTCAAGTTTGCTCACTATTTATCTAAAAGTAAGTTAAATCTTCTCTTTGGAATATTCATCTTATTTATGTCGATCAGGTTCTATCTGGAATGGTTATCATTAACCAGTTAATTTCTGATCATATTCACCAACCTTACCTGTCTGATCGAGAAGTTCATTTATATAATTAAAAATTAACTCAACTTCATTATTAGATTCATAGCTTTCAATAACAATGACCAAAGACGGTTTATTTGAAGAGGCCCTTACTAGTCCCCATGAACCATTTGAAAGTTCAAACCGAATACCATTTATTGTTGTTATTTTTTCAATATTTTGACTACCAACTGTTGCCCCTTTTTCTTTTGTGTCTGTGATTTTTTTTATAATTGAGTCTACAACTTGATACTTTTCACCATCTTCACAATAAGGGGCCATCGTTGGTGACTGAAAAGTCTTTTTAATTTCTAATTTCTTATCTGATAGTTTTTTTGTTATTCCATTACTTAAATATTGAAGCATTAGACAAGCAGATTTTAATCCATCATCAAAACCCAGTCCCAATGGCTCATTAATAAAAAAATGACCACTTTTTTCGAAACCACATAGTGCGCCAATTTCTTTCACTCTTCTTTTTATATGAGAATGACCTGTTTTCCACATATCGATTACACAATTATTTTCCTTTAAAATAGAACTTTCATAATAAAGTCCAGTGGACTTCACATCGATTACAAATTTTGATTCTGGATAATCATTTGATAAGAATTCTGATAGTAATAAGCCTATTTTATCAGAAAATATTTCTTCCCCTTTATCATCAACTACACCAAGCCGGTCACCATCACCGTCAAAAGCAAATCCTATATCAGCATTATGCTTAATGACATTTTCTGATAAGTCCTTGAGCATTACTAAGTCTTCAGGGTTTGGATTATAGTGTGGAAATTTAAAATCTAAATCGCAGTGTAACTCAATCACTTCGCAGCCCAATAGTTTTAGTAATTCCGGCGCAAATACTCCGGCGGTTCCATTACCACATGCAACAACAACTTTGATTCCTTTTTTAATTTTTACACCTGAAGAGAGGTATTTAATGTATTCATCCTTCACCCCTCGAATAAATTGATAGATTCCATTATTTTCTATCTTTGCGTTATGATTGTTATCAACAATTTTTTTAATTGAGCTTACTTCTTCAGGCCCAAAAGTAAGTGATTTTTCTATTCCACATTTAATTCCAGTCCAGCCATTTTCATTATGACTGGCAGTTATCATTGCTAAACTATCTGTATTTAAATGATGTTGAGCAAAATAAACCATTGGTGACACTGAAAGTCCGACATCCATTACTTTTAAACCTGAGGATAATAAACCTTTAACGACATGATATTTTACCTCTTCGCTATACGATCTATAATCATGACCAACTACGACTGAAGAACCGCTTCCTTTTACATCAGATATATATTGGCCTAAACCATAACCAAAAACCTCAAGGCCTTGTTTATTTATCTGATCTGGATAGAGCCACCTGGCATCATATTCCCTAAATCCATAAGGAGAAATATTTGCAACTTCGTGTTTTTCATTAAAGTCAAAACTGAGCTCAGTTTGTAATTCAAATATTTTCATTTTTGCCTTGAGTATTTGATAAGAATATAACATATTAATAACGTTGGTTCACGTAAAGTGAATAACAGGGAATAAGGTTCAAATCCTTAGCTGTACCCGCAACTGTTACTCAGGAGTTTGAATACAGGTGCCACTGATTTAATCGGGAAGGCGTATTCAAGTTAAGAAAGAGAAGTCAGGAGACCTACCAACAAAATATAGTCATCCACACGTGATCGGGATAATCATTTGGACACAATTTGTTTGCGGTGACTTCAAACTGGAGGCAAAACATGACTAAAAAATTAGTAATATCATTTTTTATATTTCTAACATTTTTAAGTACCGTAAATGCAGAAATACCGCAGATACTTATTCAACCTAGTAGCGAACAATATACAAGACTATCGTCTGGACTAGCTGGAGCAAATATTACAATCATTGATGAGAAAATTCTTAAAACTCAACTAAACAAAAACCTTCCTCAGATAATAGAAAAATATTCAGGTATAGAAGTCAGAAGACTTTACGATGGTGTTGAAGGAACTAATTCATCATTTGATATGAGAGGTTTTGGAGAGGCTTCAAAATCAAATGTACTAATTCTTATTAATGGTAATCGATTAAATAATATTGACATGTCTAATGTGAGCTTTTCTCACATACCAATTACATCAATTGAAAGAATTGAAATTGTTAGAGGTGGCTCAGCGGCCACTCTTTACGGTTCAGGAGCAGTTGGTGGGTCAATAAATGTAATTACCAAAAATGATGTAATAGACAATAGGACTAATATTTCTCTTGGTACGTACAATACTCAAAAAATTAATTTCAATATAGGTTCTAAAGTAAATGATCACAGTTCTTTAGCTCTTTCTGCGTCAGGTTCTTTCAGTGATACTTTCAGAGATGCGGCAGAGTATGAAAATCAAAATTTTATAGTTAATTATAAAAATAAAATAGAAGATGCGACACTTAGTTTAGATTTGTTTTCCTCCTCTAAAGATCAGGATTTACCAGGACCTCGTGTAAAAGGTGGGGCTGTATATAATTATCATTTTTGTAATCGTTATGAAGATAGTAGAACGGCAAAACATATAGGTGGATCAACTGCAACAAATGGAGATAGCTGTAACACAAATCAAAGGGATGATTACGCTGAATCAGAAAACAATAGGATCAATGCTAATATCAAATATGACGTAGATACTCTTAATAAGCTATTTATCAATTTGGGATATAAAGAAAGAATCGATAAAGCTTTTCTGGCTGCAAACGGAAACACTATTAATACTCCAAGCGACGGAGATAGGTATTTAAGAACTGAGACAGACAATAATTTGTTTAATATTAGATATGAAACAAGGCAAGTCGAAGAGACTCATTCAAATATATTAAACTTTGGTTTTGAAATTGGACACGCTTTCTATAATTCCAAAAGGTATAGAAATGAAAATGAGGCATTAGGTCATAATTATCATGCTAGCTTAAAGACGAGAGCGTTTTATCTTCAAAATACTTATTATAATAACAGTCTTGATCTAGCACTTTCGTTTGGAGCAAGACAGGAAAGATCAGAAAGTGACGCTAGAGACGAAGTTTATAGAACAGTTTCAGGTTTTATAAATTCATGGGATGCAACTGACCATGATACTTATGACAATAGTAGGAATAATTATGCCTATAATATAGGCTTTGAGAAAGGTATCGATAAAAATCTTTCGTTATATGGAAGTTATTCAGAGTCATTTAGGATTCCTAATATTGATGAAAATATCAAAGCAACAACCTCAGGATCGTTTCATTTGGAAGATCAAGAGTCTGAAGGAATAGAAGTTGGCATCCTATATAAAACTAATATGTTAAGTCTAAATGCTAGCTACTACATTTTAGATACAAAAAATGAGATACAATACAATCAATCAGTTAATACAAACCTTGATCCAATTGAGCGACAAGGTCTCAATATAGATTTAGAATATTTAGTTGAAGAAAATAGTAAAGTAACTGTATCAGTCAACTTTACAGAAGCTGAATTTACTGCCGGAACATTAACTCCTGGGACAGGAGGCTCGAGTACATGTAGTTATACAAATACAACATACTGCAGCAATTCTTCGACCTGGCAAAATTTAATGGGTGGCGGCGCTTCTTTTAGTCTTGCTGGGAAATCAGTACCTTTAGTTGCTCCGCTTACTTATAGTGTTAATTACGAAAATAAATTAAGAAATAATATTATATTTAATTTAGGTATTAAATATAATGACGAAAAATACGTTTCAAATGATCCTGAAAATATAGAGCCAAAAATACCTGACTATTATCAAGTTGATACTTCAGTTAATTCTACAAATGGACCTTATATTTTAACTTTCGGTATCAATAACATTTTTGATAAAAAAATATATGACTTTGCTGTTTCAAGTACTTTTCATGATGATAATCACTACGGACTATCTAATGTATATCCTTTACCCGAAAGAAATATATTCTTTGATTTAGCGTATACTTTTTAATTTATAAAGTTTATAAAATACAAAATGGAAAACAGAAAAAATATTTCTATAGCTTTATTTATAATAGCTTTACTCGCTTTGAGTAGAGTTATTCCGCATCCACCAAACTTCACCCCTGTTCTTGGTATGGCAGTGTTTTCAGGGGCGATTATTAGTAAAAGATTAATTGCTTATTTAATACCTTTGATGGCAATGCTGATTAGTGATTTATATTTAGGTTTTCATGCAAGTATGCCTGTTATTTATTTTGCTTTAGCTATTTGTGTTCTTATTGGAACATTCATTGAGTCAAAAGTATCAATTTTGAACTCTCTTTTAGGCATAAGTTTGGGCGTACTTGTATTTTTCCTTATAACAAATTTCGCAGTTTGGTATGGATCAACAATGTATGAGCCTAGTTTTTCAGGCCTTATGACTTGCTACTTTATGGGACTGCCATTTGTACAAAATACATTCATCTCAAGTATTATTTATGGAATGGGAGCTTTACTAATATACGATATCATAAATAAACGTATAGTTTTTGCCAATAATCAATAAAAATTAGAGTTGAAATCAATTTTTTAAGGCATTATATCATTAAAAAAACTAACTGTTAGGTGATTCATGGATACAGCATTTTCAAGTGAAGATTTAAAATTTCAATCAGATGTGAGAGAGTTTATCTCAAATAATTATCCAAAAGAACTAAAAGATTCAATTGGTACGAAGAGGAAAACTGGAAAAGAGTTGTCCCGTGATGACTTGATGTCATGGCACAAAATTTTAGGTAAACATAATGGATGGTCGGCACCTGGATGGCCTAAACAATATGGCGGTGCAGAATTTACCCCTACACAAAAATATATATTTGAACAAGAATGTGCTCGAGCAGAATGTCAATACATAATGCCTTTTGGTGTTAATATGGTAGGACCAGTTATTTATACATTCGGTAATGAAGAGCAAAAAGCAAAACATCTTCCAGGTATACTTAGCGGAGACGTATTTTGGTGCCAGGGATATTCCGAACCAGGATCTGGCTCTGATTTAGCGTCACTTAAAACCAGCGCAGTAAAAGAAGGTGATTATTATATTGTTAATGGTCAAAAAACTTGGACTACTCTTGCTCAGCACGCAGATTGGATTTTTTGCTTAGTTAGAACAAATCCAGAAGCAGAAAAACCTCAACAAGGAATTTCATTTCTTTTGATTGATATGAAAACTCCAGGTATTACTGTTCGCCCAATCAAACTTATGGACGGATCACACGAAGTTAATGAAACTTGGTTTGATAATGTAAAGGTACCAGTTGAGAATCTAA
Source organism: uncultured Pelagibacteraceae bacterium (assembly GCA_902604225.1). Taxonomy (GTDB): domain Bacteria; phylum Pseudomonadota; class Alphaproteobacteria; order Pelagibacterales; family AG-422-B15; genus CACNXQ01. The sequence goes on from CACKXV010000003.1 coordinate 13,824, forward strand.
TTGGACAAGAAAATATGGGTTGGACCTATGCAAAATTTTTATTAGCCCATGAAAGATCAGGCATTGCAGGCGTCGCCAGGTCCAAAAAAGCTTTAGAAAGAATAAAGCAAATTGCAAGTGCTGAAATGTCTTATGGTGAACCGTTAATACAAGATCCAGCATTTAAATCCAAAATAGCAAATGCTGAACTTGAATTAAATTCTTTAGAGTACACTGAGCTTAGAACTTTAGCTAAAGACTCAGCGGGAAAAGGTCCTGGTCCAGAGTCTTCGCTTTTGAAAATTAAGGGTACTGATATTCAACAGATGGTCACTGAACTTGCAATGGAAGCCGTTGGATATTACGCTAATCCGCATTTAGGCACTACATTAAGTAATGAATATGTAGGACCAGATTATGCAACTAATTTATCAGGATCATACTTTAATTTCAGAAAAGCATCTATTTATGGAGGCTCTAATGAAATCCAGAGAAATATAATCGCTAAGATGGTTCTTGGATTATAAAATTTTTGACATTTTAGTCGGCAATATATAGGACTACTCCCATGAATTTTGATTACACAGAAGAACAAACTCTTCTCGAAAATATGGTTACTTCATTTGTAAGAGATGACTATGACTGGGATACAAGGTGCTCAATTGTTAAAACAGAGGAGGGATGGAAAGAAGAGAATTGGAAGAAGTTTGCTGAGCTAGGTCTTCTAGGAGTCCCTTTTGAAGAGGATCATGGAGGACTCGGTGGTGAAGCGACTGACATAATGATTGTGATGGAGCAATTTGGAAAAGGCCTTGTTGTAGAGCCTTACATGCCATCAATAATTCTTGCTGGAGGGCTCATTTCAAAACTTGGATCATCAGATCAAAAAAATTCAATTATCCCCGAAATTATATCGGGAGACAGACGTTATGTTTTTGCATACGCGGAACCTCAAAGTAGGTTTGATTTATTTGATGTCAAATGTTCAGCAACTCTTGATGGAGATAAATATATTATTAACGGATTTAAGTCCGTAGTCTTTGGTGCTGGTATGGCAACTCATCTAATTATTTCAGCGAGGACTGAAGGAGATCAAAGATCAAAGTCAGGAATTACATTATTTCTGGTTGATATAAAATCTGATGGCATCACTTTACAGAATTATCCTACAATAGATGAGTATAGAGCATCGGAAGTTGTTATTGAAAACTTAAGTGTGTCGAAAGAAAATATTTTAGGTGAGTTGGGCAACTCTTATGAAGCAATTGAAGAACAAGTAGATTTATCCACAATTGCAATATGCTCAGAAGCTGTTGGTATTTTACAAGTGCTTAAAGACTCAACTAACGATTATTGTAAAAATAGAAAACAATTTGGACAGCCAATTAGTGCAAATCAGGCGATACAGCACCGCCTTGTCGATATGATGATTGAATATGAACAAGCAAAATCAATCCTTTACATGGCAATTACAGCAGATCTTAGCAATCCAGACGATAGAAGAAAGGCAGCATCGGCTGCAAAGGCTCGTATAGGAAAAGCTATAAAATTTGTTGGTGAAAATGCTATTCAATTACACGGTGGCATGGGTGTTGTTGACGAGTATATGATCAGTCACTTTTTTAAAAGAGCAACAATGATTGGAATTCTTTTTGGCAATGTTGATTTTCACATGAAAAGATACATTGATTTGACTCAATCTAATATTCAGTCAATAAATGAAGACGATGGAATCAATCTTTCTTAGATAACTAATTTTCTATTCTGATAGCTTTTTAAATATATGAGCAGTGTGTTCTGCTCCACTTCTAAGAGCTTTACTATTTGTCATGTCTGAAGCCTTTGACCATTTTTCAGCAAGCATATCAGCATTTAAATTATCCCCTTTAAGAGCAATTCCTTCAGAATGAACTATTTCAGCCATCGCAAAAACACCAGCTCCAGCAGAAATCATTACACCATCAGGTGCATCTTCAGAGGCCATGAATATTACCGCAGGAGATACAGATTCAGGCTTAAGGCTATCAAATACTGCGTCAGGCATTCCAAGATTTTCTGTCATTCTTGTAGCTGCAACAGGTACGAGAGAGTTAACTTTGATGTTATTCTTTTGACCTTCAATTCTAAGAGTATTCATTAATCCAACAACTCCCATTTTAGCTGATCCATAATTAGACTGTCCAAAATTACCAAATATTCCTGACGAAGAAGATGTCATGACTATTCGACCATATTTTTGCTCAACCATAATTGGCCATACCGCCTTAGTACAATAGACAGACCCCATCATATGTACATCAACAACAAATTCAAAATCATCCAAAGTTACTTTCGCAAAAGATTTGTCTCTCAAGACACCAGCATTGTTTACGAGAATATCAATTCTTCCATAAGCTGCCATCGCATCATCTACAAGTTTTTTTACACCAGCTTTATCAGTTACACTTGATCCATTTGAAATGGCATCACCGCCCATAGTTTTAATTTCATCGACAACCTTATCAGCCGCTTCACTTGATCCACCTGATCCATCTACAGCACCACCTAAATCATTAACAATAACTTTTGCACCTCTCTCAGCAAATTGAAGCGCATGGCATCTACCTAATCCACCTCCAGCACCTGTGACTATTGCTACTTTATCTTTAAAACTTATTGTCATTTTTAACTCCTATGTGATCAAATCTTTTAATTGAGTAAAATTATTTATCACCATATCAGCCTCTTTGTAAATATTTTTATTATCTGTATACCCATACTCAACTAGAACAACAGGCATATTTGCATTGTGTCCTGCATTTAAATCTGTTGCACTATCTCCAATCATTATTGAATCAGACTGACTTATTTTGAGGTGATTACAGATTTTAATTAAAGGAAGGGGATCGGGTTTACTTTTAATATAAGTATCTCCTCCAGCCAAGAAATCAAAGTACTTTAACACATCTAACTTCTCTAAAAGCATAATACTTAATTTTTCCATTTTGTTTGTGCACACTGCCAATTTAATTTCTTTAGATTTCAGATATTCTAAAACTTCCCTTACATTATTAAAAAGTATACTGTCATCATCAATATTATGCGTATAATGAAGTAAGAATATTTTTAACATTTCATTTAATTTCGCATCATCGTGTTCAATATTTTTTGAAACAGCAGTTCGTCTTATTAATTCACGCGCGCCATAGCCCACCAGATTTCTTATTTCCTCAAGCGAAATTGATGGATAATCGAGTTCAGAGAGCATATAGTTTAGAGAATTTTTGAAGTCTGGAGCTGTATCTACAAGCGTGCCATCGAGATCAAAAATAAATAATTTTTTGTTTTTCATAGTTAAATTAAAGTAAGTCTCTGAAATAAATCTTTACGATACAATTAATAACATATTGTTTATTTTTCACTCAAAATCCAATGAATAATTTAGAAATCGTAATACTTGGTGCCGGGAAGGGAACTAGAATGAAATCTAGTATGCCAAAAGTATTGCAACTTCTGGGTGGGAAACCCATAATTGAACATGTTATAGATACTGCACGATCTTTAAAACCAAAGGAAATTCATTTAGTCATAAGTAAAGACATAAAAAATGAATTTGTTCACTTAAGAAATAAAATTAATATAATAATACAAAAAAAACAATTAGGAACCGGCGATGCAATCAATGTAGCCATAAAAAGTTTTCAAAAAAATTCTAATATTCTTGTCCTTTATGGAGATGTTCCACTCACTCATTCATCCACTTTAAAAAAAATAATTAAGTTTAAAAAGAATGAAATCAATATTCTTTGTTTCAATAAAGAAGAGCAAAATAATTATGGAAAAGTTGTATTGGGAACCAATGGTTTCATTAATGAGGTAATTGAACAAAAAGAGCTTAAAAGAAAAGAGAACTTCTACCTATGTAATTCTGGTATATTTTCAATACACTCATCACTTCTTCAAAAATTAATGCCAAAAATAAATAATAAAAATATGAAGAAAGAATATTATTTAACAGATATCTTCAAAATAGCATCAAATAGTGATATCAAAATTAAGTCAGTCATTATATCTGAGAAAGAAGTGCAGGGTATCAATGATAAAAAGGATTTAGCCATGGCAGAAAATGAATTTCAGGAAAATTTAAGAGCTAAACATCTTAAAGCTGGAGTAACAATGCATGACCCCAACACTGTATATTTATCAGAAGACACAAAAATAGGAAAAGATGTAACTATTCACCCTTTTGTTGTCATTGGTAAAAATGTAAAAATCTTAAATGGTGCTGAAATTTATTCTTTTTCACATTTAGAAGACTGTAAGATTGGAAGGAAAGTTAGCATAGGACCTTACGCTCGTATAAGGCCAGGTACAAAGATTAATGAGCAGGCAAAAATTGGAAATTTTGTTGAAGTTAAGAATTCAACAATTGATACAAATTCAAAAATTAATCATCTTTCTTATGTTGGAGACTCAATAATTGGGAAAAATGTTAATGTTGGAGCAGGAACAATAACATGCAATTACGATGGAAAAGCAAAATATAAAACAGTCATTAAAGACAATGCCTTTATAGGATCAAATTCATCACTTGTTGCACCATTAGAGGTTGGCAAAAATGCGTATATAGGCTCTGGCTCAACAATAACAAAGAAAGTTAAACAAGATAGCTTGGCGGTTGAAAGATCTATCCAAATGGAAGTAAAAAATTGGGCTAAGAGGAAAAATAAAAAGTAATTATATGTGTGGAATAGTAGGTATCACAGCAAATGAATCTGTTTCTTCAAGTATTATAGGAGCTTTGAAAAAACTCGAGTACAGAGGATACGACTCAGCCGGTATAGCTATTAATACTGAAAGTCAAATTCACCAAAAAAAAGCGAAAGGTAAGCTTGATAACTTAATACTATCCCTCCAAAAAGATGCTTTTGATGGAAAGGTTGGAATTGGCCACACGAGGTGGGCTACACATGGCGAGCCATCAGAAAGAAATGCCCATCCTCACTCTTCACGAAAGGTTTCACTCGTTCATAATGGAATTATTGAAAATGCATCAGAGCTTAAAAGTAGAGCAGAATTAAAAAACTATAACTTTGAGTCCGATACTGACTCTGAAGTTATAACAGCGCTGATTACTCATTATCTCAATGAAGGTCATGATCATATGGAGTCAGTTAAACAAACTATATCACTTTTAGAGGGTTCTTATGCGCTAGCTATCATCTTTAGTGACCTTAAGGATAAAATAATAGGTGCCAGGAATGGAAGTCCTCTGGTAGCGGGAACTGATGGAAACTCCAGCTCATTAGGATCTGATTCAATAGCATTAAGCTCAATTGCAAAAAAAGTATGTTACTTAGAAGATGGTGACATTGTTGTGCTAAGTCGAGAAAATGTTGAGATCTATAATTCATCGGGAGATAAAGCCAATAGAGAATTTGTTGATATTGGTATTAAGGATGCAGAAGTTAGCAAGGGTTCATACAACCATTTTATGGAAAAAGAAATTCATGAGCATCCTAAAGCGGTTGGTGAAACATTCAGACAATTCATTGATCATGATCAGGGTATAATTTCAGTTGATGATATAGGACTAAACTTCAATGATATTTCAAAGGTGCATTTAATTGCCTGTGGCACAGCATACTACGCTTGCTTGGTTGCAAAATATTATTTTGAGCAATATGCAAGACTACCCGTAGAGTGTGATATGGCATCTGAGTTTAGATACCGCGATCCTGTTCTTGATAATAAGGCGTTATATATATTGGTTTCACAATCAGGTGAGACAGCTGACACAAAAGCGGCATTAGATTATTGCAAAGACGCCAAGGTTAGAACACTCAGTATTGTAAACGTTATGAATAGCTCAATTGCAAGAGAGAGTGATTACTGTTTATATACGAAGGCAGGAGCAGAAATTGGTGTAGCTTCCACAAAGGCATTTACGGCACAATTATCAGTTCTGTTATCAATGGCGCTGCATTGTGGCACCAAAAATAACAATGTTACAATCGAGCGGAATAGAGAGATTTGTAAAGAAATTATGCAGGCTCCACAAATTCTAGAAAAGACAATAAAAAGATCTTATGAATTAAAAGAAACGGCAAAAGCCATCATAGACTCAAAAGGTGTAATGTATTTGGGAAGAGGTACAGCTTTTCCCCTGGCACTAGAAGGCGCACTCAAATTTAAAGAAATCTCTTATATACATGCGGAAGGTTATCCAGCTGGTGAAATGAAACATGGTCCTCTTGCCTTAATCGAAAAGGATCTTCCAGTTGTATGTATTGTCCCGCCAGGACCTTTGTTTCATAAAACAGTATCCAATATTCAAGAGGTTATTGCTCGAGGTGGCAGAATATTGATGATTACAGACGACGATAGTCTCGAGTCCAGTTCTGAAAATATATGGAAGATCTTTAGATTACCAAAAACACCAAAATCGATTGAAGCTATTATATATTCTGTTCCAATACATATGTTGGCGTATTACACGGCTGTTGAACTAGGCAATGATGTAGACCAACCCCGCAACCTTGCAAAATCAGTTACAGTGGAATGAGTTTGGTTAAACATGCGTTGTCATCCTATAAATGTAACTCAAGTTTGTCAGATAATTTTCCAGGTAGTAAACTTCAGAGAACTATTTCTAATGAAGAAGGCACAATAGGCGACTGGTTAAGAAATAGTGAAGAGGATATAATCAAATTGGCCTATCAATAATAGTCTCTTTTTTATACTATACGTTTTTTAAAATTAAATTAGTATAAGTTCCATGACAGTAACTCTTAAAACAGAAGGTGATGTATCAATCATTCATATGGATGATGGTAAAGTGAATGTTTTTTCACCAGAGATGATTCAGAATTTTGAAAAAATCATGGATCAAATTCCAACTAATAAGGGATCAGTTTTAATTACAGGAAGACCTGGCATGTTTTCAGCTGGATTTGATTTAAAGGTTATGATGTCGAGTCCTGAAAATGCTGCCGCTATGGTAAAATCTGGATTCTTAATGTTGAAAAGAGTTTTCTCATTTCCTCGTCCTGTAGTTGCTGCATGTAGTGGACACGCTATTGCCCTTGGGGCTTTTCTTTTATGCAGCAGTGATTATCGTGTTGGCTGTGAAGGTGACTTCAAGGTTGGGGCAAATGAATTAAGAAACAATATGATTGTGCCAACACCCATTTTAGAAATTGCAAAATTTAAATTAACAAAATCACACAAGCAAAGGGCACTTCTTAATGCTGAAATGTATTCAATAAAAGATTCTATTGAACCAGGATATATTGATGAAGTTGCAAGTCCTGAAAGTTTTTATGATGTCGCCCTAGCTAAAGCTAAAGATTTAGCAACTTTGGCACATCCTCAATATGATCAAACTAAGAAACTTGATCAGGAAGACGTGTTGCCTAAAATTAGCAAAGGTATAGAACAAATCACCTCACCTGTTGGGTAAATCAAATTTATCTAATAAAATCAATATATTTAGCTAAGACTCTAGTAATTTAGATTATTTGGTACTATAAGGCAGAAAAATATAGAGTTTTTAAAAATGAGTAAATGGACAGTAAATAGTTGGAGAGGATACAAGGCAAAACATATTCCTGAATATCCCGACAAATCAGAGTTAGAAAAAACCGAAAGCCAACTTAAAACATATCCACCTCTAGTTTTTGCAGGGGAAGCAAGAGATTTAAAAAGACATCTTGCTAGAGTCTCAGAAGGAAAAGCGTTTCTATTACAAGGTGGAGATTGTGCAGAAAGTTTTGACGACTTCAATGCTGATTACATAAGAGATACTTTTAAAGTTCTTTTACAAATGTCAGTGACACTTACAGCAGCAGGTAATTGTCCCGTTGTTAAAGTTGGAAGAATGGCAGGACAATTTGCCAAACCAAGAAGTTCACCTAAAGAAGAAATTGATGGAGTTGAGTTAGAAAGTTATAAAGGCGATATCATTAATGATATGGAGTTTACAGAGTCTTCAAGAGTGCCTGATCCTCAACGAATGATCAGAGCATACACTCAATCAGCAGCAACTCTTAATTTATTAAGAGCTTTTGCAAAGGGTGGTTTTTCTGACCTTAATAAAGTTCACCAATGGAATATGGGTTTTGTTGATGAGAGTCCTCAAGGAAAAAAATTCAGAGATTTAGCTGACAAAATATCAGATACATTATCTTTTATGGATGCCATAGGTATCTCATCTGGAAATACGAAAAGATTAAGAAATGTTGATTTTTTTACAAGTCATGAAGCACTCCTTTTGCCATATGAGGAATGTTTAACACGTACAGACAGTACGACTGGTGAAGTGTACGATACATCCGCTCACATGGTTTGGATAGGTGACAGGACAAGACAACTTGATGGAGCCCACGTAGAATTTTGTAGAGGCATTAAAAACCCTATTGGAATTAAATGTGGTCCAACTTTAGATCCTGATGAATTAAAGAAATTGATCGATGTATTAAATCCCGAAAATGAAGCTGGTAAAATTACCCTCATTTGTAGATTTGGGGTTGATAATGTTGAAGAGAAGTTGCCCAAACTAATTGGACCTTTTGCCAACTCAGATTACAACCTTGTTTGGTCATGCGACCCAATGCACGGTAATACTATGAAAGCTAATTCTGGCTTTAAGACCAGACCTTTCGAGAGGGTTATTCAAGAAGTTGAGTCATTTTTTGATATTCATCACGCTTTTGGAACATATCCTGGTGGAGTGCATTTGGAGATGACAGGGCAAAACGTGACTGAGTGCATTGGTGGTGCCCAAGCGATAAAAGATGAAGATTTATCTGCTAGATACCATACTCATTGTGACCCTAGACTTAACGCAAACCAGGCATTAGAACTTGCCTTCTTAATATCTGACAAGCTCAGAGAATCTCAAGAACCTCACAAGTCAAAAATTATAATTGCCAAGTAATTGCGACTAAATTAATTAGTTGTAATATCAGTCAAATGACAGAAAAAATTTCATTATTAGTAGTTCAATCAAACCCAGTTGTTGGGAATATTGCATTCAACAAACAGATCGTTATTGATCACTTACAAAATAATAATTCTGATCTAATTTTATTTTCAGAGCTAATGTTAACTGGTTACCCGCCAGAGGATTTAATTTTGAAACCCGCTTTTATGAAAAAAGTTCATGAAGCGGTCGATGAAATTGTCAATCTATCAATAGGGAAGCACTCAACTGTAATACTAGGTACACCTTGGTTAGATGAAGGTAATTTATTTAATGCTGCAGTAGTCATTCATGATGGAAAGATCTTACATAAACATTACAAGATGGCACTTCCAAACTATGGGGTATTTGATGAAAAAAGAATATTTTCTAATGGAGAAAAAGTAAGTGTAATAGACTTTAAAGGTCTTAATTTGGGGATATTTATTTGTGAAGATATTTGGGTAAATCAAACCATCACTGAAATTGGTGAACAACAAATCGATCTTGCTGTTTCTCTCAATGCGTCTCCTTTTGATATCAATAAAATTAATGAACGAGAAAAGAAAGCAATCGAATTTTCAAAATCTATCGCTGCACCTCTCATCTATGTTAATCAAGTAGGAGGTCAGGATGAAATAGTTTTTGATGGAAGTTCATTCCTGAATGATCAAGATAAAGTTATCTACAAACTTAATCACTGCCAGTCAGAGTCTAAGGAATTCATATTTGATGAAGATCATAAATTTTTAATAGAAGATACGTTCTCTGATCAAACTGATATGAATGACGTCATATACTCCAGTTTAATCTTGGGTCTGAGAGATTATGTTGAAAAGAATAATTTTCCAGGCGTTGTATTGGGAATATCAGGAGGAATTGATAGTGCTTTTAGTGCAGCCGTTGCCACTGATGCACTTGGTCCTTCAAGAGTAAAAGGTATCTTAATGCCCTCAAAATATACAAGTATTGAGAGCAATACAGATGCATCAGAACTAGGCAACAATTTAGGCATTGAACTAATGAACATACCTATTAATGAAATTGTTAATTCTTACGACAACACACTTAATGATCTATTTTCTGGAACAGAAAAAGACATTACTGAGGAAAACATTCAATCGCGAACAAGAGGCGCAATTTTGATGGCCTATTCAAATAAATTTGGCCACATGGTTATCACAAACGGCAATAAATCAGAGGTATCTGTTGGCTATTCGACACTTTATGGAGATATGTGTGGAGGGTTCTCTGTTGTTAAAGATATTTATAAAACTGATTTATTTAAATTGTCAGAATGGAGAAACAAAAATAAGCCTTCTTTATCACTGCTCGATAAGAATGAGATTATACCAAGCAATATTATCACCAAGGAACCTACAGCTGAATTAAAAGAAGATCAGAAAGATAGTGATTCACTGCCACCATATGATGTATTGGATAAAGTATTGTACCATCTTGTTGAAAAAGAAAGTTCAGTTAAAGAGATTGTAGATCAAGGATTTGATAAAGAATTAGTTAAAAGAATTCAAAATCTACTCTACAATTCAGAATATAAAAGAAGACAAGCTGCACCGGGCGTGAAAATTTCCGAAAGAAATTTTGGTTATGACAGAAGATATCCGATCACGAATGCATTTAGGGATATGGAAAATTAAATGACAACAGTAACAAGGTTTGCCCCAAGTCCAACAGGTTTATTACATCTTGGAAACATTAGAACAGCATTAATTAATTGGCTGTATGCACGTACCAACAATGGAAAATTTATTTTAAGAATTGATGATACTGATTTAGAACGATCAAAAGATGAATATATTTCTCAGATCAAATACGATCTTGATTGGCTGGGGATTGATTATGATGAAACTTTTAATCAATCATCTCGTTTCGACAGATACAGAGAGCAATTTGAGAAATTAAAAGCCGATGGCAGAATTTACCCTTGCTACGAAACACCCGAAGAACTTGAGAGAAAAAGAAAATTACTCATCGCAGCAGGTGGCAAGCAAGTGTACGACCGGTCTGCAATGGAATTAACAGACCAACAAAAAAAAGACTACGAAGCACAAGGAAGAAAACCCCACTGGAGATTCTTATTAAAAACTGAACGTATGAAATGGGATGATTTACTTAAAGGTGAAATAGATATAGACCTCACCAGTTTGTCAGATCCTGTTTTGTTTAGAGAGGACGGCGTTCCTTTATATACTTTTAGTTCAGCTGTAGATGATATTGACTACGGTATAACCAACGTAATTAGAGGAGATGATCATACGAGCAATACGGCTGTTCAAGTAGAAATTATTAATGCGTTGGATCAAAATAAAATAACCTTTGCTCATCACGCCTTACTAAAAGCATCAAGTGGAGATAAATTGTCAAAACGAGACAATGTCATATCCATTAGTAGTTTCAGGGAAGCGAATATGGAGCCCATATCAATACTAAGTTTATTGGCGACCATCGGCACGTCTAACTCTATCGAATTAAAAGACAATATAGATCAAATAAAAAGTGAATTCAAATTGAGTACAATTTCAACTTCACCTGGTCGAATTGAAATTGATGTATTGAATGCTCTCAATAAAAAACAGGTTCAAAAATACAATTTCAGCGAGATCGAAGAGAGATTAAAAAAGATCGATGAAAAAATTGATCAAAAGTTTTGGGAAACAATCAGAGGTAATCTGAATGTTGTTGAAGATATAAAACAATGGACGGATATTGTATTTAATAGTGAGACCATTAAGCCTTCTGATAAAGACTATATTAAGATTGCGATGGAATTGATTCCTGATGATCCATGGAATGATGAAACATGGGGACAATGGACTTCGGCCATAAAAGAAAAAACTGGTAGAAAAGGAAAAGAATTATTCTTGCCTCTTAGAGAAGCCTTTACAGGACTTAATCATGGTCCCGAAATGAAACTACTAATTCAATTACTGGGCAGAGAAAAAATCATAGAAAGAGTTGAGTTATAAATGTCACTGAATTTATACGACACATTCTCAAACTCAAAAAAAAAGTTTGAACCAATTGATCCAAAAAATATCAGAATGTATGTTTGTGGTCCTACAGTATACGACTATCCACACGTAGGAAACGCAAGACCTGTTATAGTTTTTGATATTTTATTTCGAATCCTTCAAAACTTATATGGTACTGAGCATGTAACATACGTGAGAAATATAACTGACGTTGATGATAAGATTATAAATGCCTCTCAAGAAAATAATGAAGATATCAATGAATTAACTTCAAGAACCATTAATTATTTTCACTCTGATGCGAAATATATAGGAGCAATGGAACCCTCTTTTGAGCCCAGAGCAACAGATCACATAGCTGAAATGATCAATATCATTGAGACTTTAATTGAAAAAAATTATGCTTATGTTGCTGAGCATAACGTTCTGTTTTCATCTAATAAATTTTCTAAATACGGATCATTATCAGGTAAAAAACTTGAAGAAATGATTGCTGGATCAAGAGTTGATGTTGAAAGCTATAAGCAAGAAGCATCTGATTTTATACTCTGGAAGCCTTCAAAAGATAACGAGCCTGGATGGGACAGTCCATGGGGCAAGGGAAGGCCTGGATGGCACATAGAGTGTTCAGCAATGAGTGAAAAATTATTAGGTAAAACATTTGATATTCATGGTGGTGGGCAAGATTTAATTTTCCCACATCACGAAAATGAAATCGCTCAAAGTGAGTGTGCAAATGGAGAAAAATTTGCAAATTATTGGGTTCATAATGGCTTTGTCACAGTCGAAGGAAATAAAATGGCAAAATCTGAAGGAAATTTTGTAACGGTGAATGAACTTAAAGAAAAATACCAAGGAGAGGTTATTAGATTAACCATGATACTTACTCATTATCGTCAGCCATTGAATTGGACAAATGATAATCTGCAAGAAAGTAAAAAAACATTAGACAGGTGGTACCAATATTTTTCTGAAGTTGATTTTAAGCCTGACTTAAGTGTAATGATTGATGAAAATGTAATGAACGCACTAAATGATGACATGAATACGCCTCAGGCAATAGCTGAATTGCATAAATTATTCAAAAATTGTAAAAGTGATGATCACGATTCATTAAATCAATTTTTAATTTCGGCTCAATTTATTGGATTGATGAATGAAGTACCTTCTCAATGGTTATCATGGGGTAAAGACAATATAAGCATAGATCAAAATAAAATTGAGTCATTAATTTCTCAAAGAAATGCTGCAAGAGCAAATAAAGATTTTGCTGAAGCTGACAGAATTAGAGACGAGTTGGAAAATTTAGGAATAGTACTAGAAGATAAAGGTGCGGAAACCACATGGAAAACTAAGTAAATGAAAGAAAAGTTATTTATATTTGATACAACGCTGAGAGACGGAGCACAAACTTACGGTGTTGATTTTAACGTAGATGAGAAAAAAATTCTCGCATCAAAGCTTGATGCCTTAGGCGTTGATTACATTGAGGGTGGGTGGCCTGGTGCAAATGAAACTGATACACAATTTTTCGCTGAAAAAATGGAATTTAAAAATTCTACTTTTACGGCTTTTGGCATGACCAAAAAGACAGGAAGGAGTGCTGAAAATGATCCTGGTTTGGCTGCCATGATTAACGTAAGCGCCCCGTCAGCTTGCGTAGTGGGCAAGTCTTGGGATTTCCATGTAGATTTAGCCCTAGGAATTTCCAATGATGAAAACTTAGTAAATATTGCGGAGTCTGTTAACTTTTTATCAAGCAGCAAGAAGGAAGTTCATTTTGATGCTGAACATTTTTTTGATGGCTACAAAGCTAATCCTCAATATGCGATAAAGTGTTTAAAAGCTGCACAAGACAATGGAGCAAGGTGGATGGTTCTTTGTGATACCAACGGAGGTACATTACCCCATGAGGTAGAACAGATTGTTTCAGAAGTTGTGAAGGATATTCCAGGCGACCAACTTGGTATTCACGCACATAATGATACCGGAAATGCTGTAGCAAATTCATTAGCCGCAGTCCATGCTGGAGTCAGACAAGTGCAAGGCACGATTAATGGACTTGGTGAACGATGCGGAAATGCTAATTTAATCACTCTTCTTCCTACTTTTGCTCTAAAGGATGAATATGTCGATAAATTTGATTTATCCATTGATACTAAAAATCTTGGTCAGTTAACGGAACTTTCAAGATTGTTAGATGAAATATTAAATCGTGTACCCAACAGAACAGCACCTTATGTAGGCTCAGCAGCATTTGCGCACAAAGGAGGATTGCACGTTTCAGCAGTGAACAAAGATCCTAAAACTTATGAACATATCGATCCTGAGTTAGTGGGCAATCACCGCCAAATCATCATTTCAGAACAATCAGGAAAATCAAATATTCTTGCACGATTAAAATCCACCGGGATACAGATCAATGAGGATGATCAAACCATACAAAAAATTCTCGATCGAGTGAAAGAACGTGAATTTATTGGATACTCATACGATGGTGCCGATGCTTCATTTGAAATTTTAGTGAAAAAGGTCATTGCTGAAATGCCAACTTATTTTGAAGTCGTTAATTTTAATGTCAACGTAAAAAATTCAGGCGGTGAAGGTAAAACAATATCAGATGCCGAAGTTAAATTAAAATTTGGAAAAGAAGAACTTATAGGTACGGGACAAGGTGTAGGACCAGTTAATGCATTAGACAATGCTTTAAGAAATAATTTTCAATCAAGTGGTTATGCTGAATTGATCAAGGATTTATCACTTATCGACTATAAAGTGAGAATTTTAAACACAGGAACTGATGCGATCACCAGAGTATCAATTGAAAGTTCTGATAAAGATAAAAAGAGTTGGTACACAATTGGTGTTTCAGAAAACATCATAGAAGCCTCCTTTAGAGCACTGATTGATAGTGTTGAGTACAAATTGATGAAAGAAAAGGCTGCGGTTCTTAGTTAGTAAATGTCTTCAAATAACATTTCAATTATCTTGGTTGATACTCAACTTCCTGAAAATATAGGTCTGGTTGCACGTTCCATGTATAATTTTGGTTTTTCTGACCTGAGGTTAGTCAATCCTAAATTAGATTGGCCATCCGAAAAGGCTCATGCAGTATCAGTCGATGCCAAGTCAATTATAGAGAATGCAAAAGTTTACTCTACCTTGAGAGAGGCACTCAGTGATTCCACACTCTCCATTGCGTATACAGCTCGAAAACGCGATATGAGTAAACAATTCACTGACAATAAATCTATCATTAAGGAAATACACGATGAACACAATAATGATAAGTTAGCTGTTGTGTTTGGTGGGGAAGCATCTGGCTTAACCAATGACCATCTTTCTTTAGTGACACGATGTGTGACGATTGATACGCACGAGAACTTTTCATCTTTAAATCTTTCACATGCTGTTAATGTATTTTGTTATTCGATATTTTCATTAATGCGTGATGATGAAAAAGTAGTTGATGAGAATTCACTAACGCGCGGTAATCAAAATGAACTGATGCATTTTTTTGATCATATTGAAAAAGAGTTGGAAAACAGAGGTTTCTTTCAACCCGAAGAAAAAATGCCAAAAATGAAGCAAAATCTCAGGAATATCTTTCACCGGGCTGATCTCAGCGATAGGGAAATTGCAACACTGAGAGGAGTAGTCACGGTTCTGTCAGATTATAGGAAAACTGAGGAAATTTAGTATTCTGGTTTGACAATATTCAGGAAAACAGTATAAACCACGGATCACAATATATGACAAAACGAATAGCACAAAAACACAAAATCGACAGACGTCTCAGTGTTAACCTATGGGGAAGACCCAAAAGTCCATTTAATTTAAGAAAATACAGACCTGGCCAACATGGACAGAAGCATACTGGAAAATTATCTGACTATGGTGTTCAGTTGCATGCTAAGCAAAAATTAAAAGGCTATTATGGTAACCTAAACGAGAGACAATTCCGTAATTGTTATAAAGAGGCCATCAGACAAAAGGGTGATTCAGGAGAAAATTTAATTGCTCTTCTAGAAAGAAGATTAGATACGATTGTTTATCGTTCAAAGTTTGTCCCAACTGTTTTTGCAGCACGACAATTCATCAATCATGGTCATGTCAAAGTAAATGGTAAAAGAGTAAATATTTCAAGTTACCGTGTTACTGAAGGCGATGTCATTGAAGTTAAAGATAAGTCCAAAGAAATGGCGATTGTTGTTGAAGCTATGAAAAGTCAAGAGCGTGATATCCCAGGCTACATTACAGTTGATGAAAAGAAATGTTCTTCAACATTTATTCGCACACCTCAGTTTGCTGAAGTTCCATATGCAACGCAGATGGATCCAAAACTAGTCATCGAGTATTATTCTCGATAAATCCCAAATGAGTGCATCGCACTTTTTTTCAAAAGATTACTTTCAAGCACGAGATAGATTCATTAAGTCCATTAATGAACTGAAAGATCAAGGCCATCAACTTAGTCATGATACACTTACTTTAGATTGCAAAGGACCTAATCAAGAAAATCTTTGCATTGATATTGCAACCATCGGATCAATCGATAGCAAAAATCTATTGCTATACAGTTCAGGTATTCATGGCGTTGAAGGGTTTGCAGGCTCAGCTATTCAATTATCAGTTTTAGATCAACTCAAAAATGCGATCCCCATTGCTGACTATTGCATCGTTTTTATTCATATCATTAATCCATATGGTATGGCATGGCACAGAAGGGTGAATGAAAATAATGTTGATATGAACAGAAACTTTATAAAGGATCATCAAGGCGAACCTGAAGGATATGAGAAAATAGATACTTTCTTAAACCCCAAGAGTATTCCCACAAAATTAGATATTATGTTTTTGCCTCGGGGTATTAGTTTATTGTTGAAGTATGGGTTCACCAATGTGAAGCAATGGTTTGCACAGGGGCAATATACGAGACCACAAAGTTTACAATATGGTGGTGATACACTTCAACAGGGACCTAAGATGATTTTAGATTGGCTGAAAAAAAATCTTAATAATACAAAAAAGGTTTTTGGTATAGATTTACATACTGGATTAGGCAAATCAGGATATGACACTATACTTGTGCCTGATGATATCAAAGAAGATAAGTATAATATACTAGTCTCACTTTTTGGTGATCATGTATCTCCACTTGATCCAACTCAAGGAGTAGGTTACCGAATAACAGGAGATATTCACTCTGGTATAGTAAAAGAATTCCCATCAATTGATTGGTTAACAATCACCCAAGAGTTTGGAACATTTGGTCCTACAACTGTTTTCAAAAATTTAAGGGCTGAAAATAGATGGACACAAAACAATCAATTGAATAATGAAAAAGATATAATGAATCATTGGAGTAGAAAAAATCTATTGAACACATTCAATCCAAACAACAAGCGTTGGCAGCAAGATCTAATCAGCAGGGGCAATACTGTCTTTAAGTCTGTTCAGGAATATTTATCAAAGCTCGATTAGTCGTGGGCGATATTTTTTTCTTTTAATACCTCAGATAATTCACCAGTTTTATGCATATCTAATATAATGTCACAACCACCAATAAATTCTCCCTTTACATAAAGCTGAGGTATTGTTGGCCAATTTGTAAAATCTTTTATTCCTTGTCTTAATTCGTCACTTTCTAAAACATTAACGTCTTTATATTCGATATTCATAAATGATAGGGCATTTACAACAGCATTAGAAAAACCACATTCAGGTTGCACTTTGGTGCCTTTCATAAAAAGGACAACATCATTTTGATCAACTATGTCTTTGATATTATTTTGTACTGTTTCGTTCATAACACTACAATTAACTGCTTTTAATATTTATTCAATAATAAATTTTTTATAAAAAATCCTATTAGTTTTGATTATTTACTAATGAGATATCTGTTCAATACCCATTTCAAAACTGAGTTTCAATGCAGAAACTTGTTGATCACCTATATTTTTAATACTGATTTTGTCTCCACCAACTATGCCTATTTTTTCAAAATGAACATCATTATTATTAGCTAATTTTTGGCATTCATCATAGTTATTGGGACTTACTTCTAATAGATAACGAGACTGATCTTCTGCAAAGAAATAGCCATGAGGAAAGACTGACTCATTTTCTATTAATATTCCTAGATTTCCTGACATACACATCTCTGATATAGCCACTAAAATACCTCCTTCACCAACGTCATGTGCTGAAGCAATTAATTTATGATTTATTGCATCCATTACAAAATTTCCATTTCTTAATTCAGTGTCTAAGTTAATTTCAGGTGTTCCGCCTTCTTCTTTAGATTGAATAATAGATATATACTTTGAATTGCCTAAGTGATTAGCTGTTTTTCCTACCACGCATAGAAAATTACCATCTTCTTTTAATGAAAGAGTTTTTACATTTGATAAATCTTTGATTAACCCAACACCTCCTATAGCCGGTGTTGGATATATGCCTTCACCATTAGTTTCGTTGTAGAGTGAGACGTTTCCTGAAACGACAGGATAGTTTAATTTTGAACAAGCATCGCCCATGCCTCGAATACACTCCACAAATTGTCCCATGATTGCTGGTTTCTCGGGATTACCAAAGTTCATACAATCTGTAATAGCGATTGGTAGGGCGCCTGAAGCTATGATGTTTCTCCATGTTTCAACAACTGCATGTTTACCACCTTCATAAGGGTTGTGTTTGCAATACACTGGAGAACAGTCTGTGCTTATGGCCAGACCTTTATTAGTTCCGTGAACACGCACTACTGCTGCATCGGATCCAGGTCTTACCACAGTATCTGCCATGACCATATGATCATATTGTTCCCATATCCATTTCCGGCTACTCAGATCAGGATGCATAATCATGGCATTTAAGTCCTTTAAAATATTATTCTGATCGAAGTCTTCTGATTTGTATTCTTTAATTGGAGATGGTTCTTCAACAATGTATTCTCTTTGATATTCAGGAGCATCTTCAACTAATATGTTAATAGGTATGCTGGCTTCTTCTTTGCCGTTCATCATGAGAATAAGTCTTTTTGTATCTGTTACTTCGCCAATCACTTCAAATTCAAGATCCCACTTCTTAAATATATCTCTGGCCATTTCTTCTTTTGAGGGATCGAGGACCATAAGCATGCGTTCTTGGCTTTCTGACAACATTAATTCGTATGCTGACATATTTTGTGCACGCATTGGCACTTTTGAAAGATCAATTTTTAAACCCACATCACCTTTAGACGCCATTTCAATTGAAGAAGAAGTTAATCCAGCTGCCCCCATATCTTGAATTGCAATTATCGCTTCTTCTTTCATCAATTCTAGACAAGCTTCTAACAATAATTTCTCAGTGAATGGATCCCCAACTTGAACTGTTGGCTTTTTATCTTCTGAATCTTCGTCGAATTCAGCAGATGCCATGGTTGCACCGTGAATGCCATCACGTCCAGTCTTTGATCCTACATATACAACGGGATTTCCAATTCCTGCCGCTGCAGAGTAAAAGATTTTATCTTTCTTTGCGATCCCAACTGTCATGGCATTTACTAAAATATTGCCGTTGTATGAAGGATGAAAATTGACTTCACCACCGACAGTTGGCACACCAATACAATTGCCATATCCACCAATACCACTGACAACGCCCGATAATAAATGTTTTGTTTTTGGATGGTTGGGTTCTCCAAATCTCAAGGCATTTAAATTAGCTACGGGGCGAGCACCCATTGTGAAGACATCTCGAAGTATGCCGCCAACTCCAGTAGCCGCACCTTGATATGGCTCAAGGAAAGAAGGGTGATTATGGCTTTCCATTTTAAACACAGCAACATCTCCGTCATCAATATCAATCACTCCAGCATTTTCTCCTGGCCCTTGTACAACGCGTTTACCAGATGTTGGTAGTTTTTTGAGCCAAAATTTTGATGATTTATAAGAACAATGTTCATTCCACATAGCACTAAAGATACCCAGTTCAGTAAGATTAGGTTCTCTTCCTAAGCCTTCTACTATTTTCTCAAATTCATCAAGTTTGAGACCATGATTTTCAACAAGAGACTGTTCTGTTTGAAATTGCCAATTGTGGTTTGTCATTAATTTAAGATACTTTCAAAAATAGTCTTACCGTCTTCACATCCGTGCGCCAACTCAGAGGCTCTTTCTGGGTGAGGCATCATGCCTAATACATTTTTATTTTCATTAAGAATGCCCGCAATATTCTCAAGTGATCCATTAGGATTTGAATGTTCACTTACATTTCCATTTTCATCACAATACTGGAAGGCTATTTGGTCGTTGTCTTGAATTTTTTTTAATTGTTCAGAGTTTACAAAAAAATTACCTTCATTATGTGCTATTGGCATTTTTGCAACTTGAGTTTTTTTTGTGAATACTGAACTTTGATTTTTGGGCTTAATTAATATGTCTCTGCATATAAAGCTCAAACTACTATTTCTCATCAACGCACCATCTAACAATCCACTTTCGATCAGAATTTGGAACCCGTTACAAATTCCCAGTACAGGAACACCTTCTCTTGCCTTTTTTACAACATCTTGCATGATAGGGGATGTTGATGCCATGGCGCCACATCTTAAATAATCGCCGTAAGAGAACCCTCCTGGCACAACGATCAAATCCGATTGATTAATTGACGTTTCTTTGTGCCATATCATTTGCGGTTGATGACTAGAAATATTTTTGATAGCTACCGCTACATCACGATCACAATTTGATCCTGGAAAAACGATAACGTGTGACTTCATTAATTTAATCTATCTCTACTTTATAGTCTTCAATAACCAAGTTTGCCAAAAGCTTCTCGCACATTTCATTAAGTTGCTTATTGGCCGTCTCTTTATTATCAGTATTTAGTTTAACTTCAATAAATTTACCTTGCCTGACATCCTCTATGTTGTTGAAACCTAATGACTTTAGGGAATTGGCAATAACTGAGCCCTGGGGATCGAGAACGTCTTTTTTAAGTGTGATATAGATTTTGGCTAGCATTTAACCTTTAATGCACGATTCCTAATCGTGAGGCAACCTCTTCATAGGCACCCATGAGGCTACCCAGGTTTCTTCTGAAAACGTCTTTGTCTAGTTTCTGTTTTGATTTTATATCCCATAATCTGCATGAGTCAGGACTAATCTCATCAGCGAGTACAATTTTTTTTGGATTTGAGGCTAGCCTCCCAAATTCAATTTTAAAATCTACTAGAATGATATTTTTCTTTTTAAATAAATTAGTAAGTAAAGAATTAATTTTAAGAGACATGGCATCTATTTTTTTTAACTCTGATCTATTAGCCCAGCCAAATGTTTCTACATGATCTCTAGAAATCATTGGATCATCTAAACTGTCTTCTTTGTAATAATACTCTAATAACGGTTTTTTTAACTTGGTTCCTTCTTTAAGTCCTAATTTTTTAGCAATAGAACCAGCAATAACATTTCGAACCACAAACTCTATAGGAATGATCTGACATTTTTTTATCAATTGTTCTCGATCATTTAATCTTTTTTCAAAATGAGTTGGAATCTTTTTACTTTTTAGAAATTCCATAATGTACTCAGAAATTTTGTTATTGATGACTCCTTTGCCTTTAAATATCTTATGTTTTTTTTTATTATAGGCAGTTGCATCGTCTTTAAAAATCTGAATAAGTGTGTTTTTTTTCGGGCCTATAATTATTTTTTTGGCCTTACCTTCATATAAAGTCTTTGATGATGTCATTGCAGGCAGTGTAAAAATTTGTTATGATAGAAATGTAATTCAAATCAATTCTAATTAAAAGTATAAAGAAACAATGAAAAAACTAGATGAACGAAAAAAAGGTTTTGAGGGTAAATTTGCTCGAGATCAAGAGTTAGAATTTAAGATTTTGGCTCGACGAAATAAGTATCTTGGTGTCTGGGCTGCAGAAAAACTTCGTTTATCGGGACCAGCAGTTGAAGAATATTTTGCAGAAGTAATCAAATCTGATCTTGAAGAGGATGGAGATATGGATGTTTTCAGAAAAGTTAGAAAAGATTTTGATGAAAAAGGAATAGGCATAACTGATGATGAACTTAGACAGAGTATGGACCAATTTTTACTTCAGGCAAAAGAAGAGATCATTGGTAAAGATAATATCTAATTATTACACTCCACATGTACATTAAATATGCAACCGCAAAAAAGTCTTCAAAAAAGAAAGTGGTTAAAAAGAGAACAGCTTCAAAAATTACAAAGAAAAAAAAGCCTGTAACGAAAAAAAAGAAGCGTACCTCCAAACCCAAGCCTAAAAAGAATAATAGTAATGTAATTCAGGATGCTAGTTTAAATCAGCATTATTATGTTGGGGGTTATATTCTTATTTTTGGATTGTTTTCACTAGCTATTTATTATTCGCAATAAATTATTTAAATACTTTTTTAAAAATATAATCCGTTCTTCTTGTTGCGTGCTTAAGGTCTAATATTTTAGATATTTCCTTTTTATTTAAATATTTTTTTAATTCATTATCCATATCCAGTACGGTTTCAAAGTCTAGATCAGATTTCCATACTTTCATGGCATTTCGCTGAACAATTTTATAGGCTTTTTCTCGAGATAACCCTTTTTGAGTCATGGCAAGCATTAAGCCTTCTGACATAGGTAGTTTTCTAAGTTTATCTAAATTAGCTTTCATATTTTTAGGATAAACAACAAGGTTTGCGATTACATTATTCAAACGTGCTAGTGCAAAGTCAATGATGATGTTGGCATCAGGAGCCATTATTCTTTCTACACTCGAGTGCGAAATATCTCTTTCATGCCATAAAGAAACATTTTCTAGAGCAGGTATTGTATAACCACGAATTAATCTTGAAAGGCCAGTTAAGTTTTCAGTCAGTACAGGATTTCTTTTATGTGGCATGGCCGAAGAACCTTTTTGGCCTTTTGAAAAAAATTCTTCAACCTCAAGAACCTCTGTTCTCTGTAAATGTCTTATTTCCGTAGCAAGACGTTCAATTGAGCTGGCAATAATTCCAAGTGTACTAAAATAAACAGCGTGTCGGTCACGTGGAATAACTTGAGTAGATATAGTTTCAGCTTTCATACCTAATTTTTTTGCAACAAACTGTTCTACACGAGGATCTATGTTGGCATAATTGCCTACAGCACCTGAAATTGCACACACCGATATTTCGTCTGTCGCCTTTTTAAAACGTGCTTGGTTTCGCTCAAATTCTGCATAGAAGTTTGCCATTTTTACACCAAAGGTTGTTGGTTCTGCATGAATACCATGGCTTCTCCCGATACAAGGCGTATTTTTATATTTAAGAGCTATTTTTTTGAGTGATTTAAGAAGTTGAGCCATTTCTTTTTCAATAATTTTAGATGATTGCATGAGCTGTATATTGAATGCTGTATCTAAAATATCTGATGAGGTTAAGCCTTGATGAAGAAAACGCGCAGGCGGTCCAGCGTATTCTGATATAGATGTAAGAAATGCTATCACATCGTGTTTTACTTTCTTCTCTATAGCATCAATTCTCTTCTCATTTATTTTAGCTTTTGACTTGACTTTTTTACTTGTACCCTTTGGAACAGTTCCCAATTTTTCCATACCTTCACAAGCATACAGTTCAATATCGAGCCAAATTTTAAATCTTGATTTAGAACTCCAGATATCAGTCATGGGAGCTCTTGAATATCGAGGGATCATATAAATACTTTTTTAGTCTTTAATTTATGGTTTATCAAGCCCTGCGGGAGATTTAGTAAAAATTTCAAATCCCTCTTTGGTTATACCAATACTATGCTCAAATTGAGCAGATAAACTCTTATCTTTAGTTACAGCTGTCCATCCATCCTTCAGCATTCTAACATCATAATTGCCAACATTAATCATGGGTTCCACAGTAAAGAACATGCCTTCTTCAATTTGATCGCCAGTATTTTCTTTGCCGTAGTGCAATATATTTGGAAATTCATGAAAGACTTTACCGAGTCCATGCCCACAAAAATCTCTCACGACACTATAATTCTGTTTTTCTGCATAACTCTGGATTGCATAACCAATATCACCAAGATGGGATTTTGGGCTTGCTGCTTTAATCCCTTCATGCATTGACTCAAAAGTGCAATCAATTAATTTCTGTGCTTTCGCATTTATTTTACCTACCGGAAACATCCGACTGGTATCTCCATGCCAACCATCAACGATAACAGTTACATCTATATTAACAATATCTCCTTCTTCTAATATTCTAGAAGATGGAATTCCATGACAAATGACATGGTTAATTGATGTACAAATAGACTTTGGAAAGCCCTTATAAAATAAGGGAGCAATCAAGCCACCATTTTTTGTAATGAACTCGAAAGCGAAGTAATCAAGTTCGTCTGTCGACACTCCAGGCTTTACATGTTCGACCAAAAGATCAAGAGTGGATGCAGCCAAATTGCCAGCTTTTCGCATGCCTTCAAAATCGTTACTATTATGTAATTTATTATTCATTAATGAGTTTTATTTTTTTATTTACACGAATTTTGTCACTTTCAAAAGAACAGTTATAACATATGATTTCTACTCCCTTTTTTATGACTTTTTTGAAGTTGTCGTAGTATGTCTGGTCAATATCTCTCGCGATTTGAAATTTTTTGCAATCATCCCTTTGAATGAGAAATAGCATGACTGCCCTCGTATTTTTGTTGGGCAGCTGAGAGAGTTCGATCAAATGTTTGGAGCCTCTCTCTGTAATTGCATCTGGAAATTCAGCAGTATCTTTTTTTCTTGATAGGGTTACATTCTTTATCTCTACATAAGTTTGTTTAGCTCCATCACTCAATAGAAAATCAATTCTTGAGTTGGTTCCATACTTAACTTCTCTTTTAAATGTATCGTATTTACCTAATTCAGGTATGAGATGCATTTCGATTGCATCTTCCACAATTCTGTTGGCTTTGTGCGTATTGACACCAACGTTTGCATTGCCAGATTTTATAATTTCAAGAGTATATTTTAATTTACGCTTTGGATCATTTGCTCTTGTAACAAAAACAGGATTGCCTTCTTCTAGGAGACCTTGCATGGAACCTGTATTGGGACAATGTGCAGTAATAACTTCACTATTATTATCAAGTTGAATATCTGCAAAAAATCTCTTATACCTTTTTATCAATCTCCCTGAGATATATTGATTAGCAATTTTTGACATGGTTTTATGAAAGCATCACTTATAATTATTGGTAACGAAATTTTATCTGGTCGTACGCAAGATAAGAATCTATCTTATCTCGCAAATTGGCTGAATGAAATAGGAATTCAACTAGCAGAAGTTAGGGTAATTAGAGATGAGGAAGAAATAGTTGTAGAGACGGTTAACTACCTTAGATCAACTTATGATTATGTATTTACGACAGGCGGCATTGGGCCTACGCACGACGATATTACTTCTTTGTGTATCGCCAAAGCATTCGGAGTTGAACTAGAGATCAATTCAGGAGCATTAGGTATTTTAAAGGAGTATTATAAAGACGGTGAATTGACTGATGCAAGGATGAAAATGACCAAAATGCCCGTAGGCTCTGAACTTATTGAGAATCCAGTGAGTAGAGCGCCTGGTTTTAAGATGGATAATGTATTTGTATTAGCTGGGATCCCAAGCATTATGCAGGGCATGTTAGAAGGGGCGAGAAAGCACCTAACTGTTGGTGAAGTGGTTAGGTCTAAATCAATTGATGTTTTTACTCCTGAAAGCAACGTTGCTGACGCCTTAACCGATCTGCAAAATAAATATTCTGAAGTTGAAATAGGAAGCTACCCTTTTAATAAGGACAATCGCTTTGGAACTTCTGTCGTTATGCGTTCTTCTGATGAGACAAAACTTAAAAATTGCGAGTCAGAATTAAAGGAATTAATGAAAAATTATGATACTAAGTATTAATAATTTTTATCCACAATCATCTAAATTGTTGATTTAATTACATATTATTAGTTTTTTCTACTTTACTTAACCCAGTTTCTCAATAATAATTGCCTAATTTTATAAAATTAAGGGGAATATAATAATGAAAGTATTAATGCTAAATCCCGGAGATCACGTAGCCATATCGTTTTGGTTAATCTCTATGGCCATGGTCGCAGCTACAGCTTTCTTCTTTCTTGAAAGAGACAGAGTAGCAGCTAAATGGAAGACGTCCCTCACAGTAGCCGGTTTGGTTACTGGTGTTGCGGCGTGGCACTATTTCTACATGAGAGGCGTATGGGTTGCTACTGGTGACTCACCAACAGTCCTTCGATACATTGACTGGTTGATCACTGTGCCTCTACAAATTGTAGAGTTCTATGTAATTCTTGCAGCAATGACTGCTGTTGCTTCAGGCCTATTCTGGAGACTGTTAATCGCATCTATAGTGATGTTGGTTGGTGGTTATCTAGGTGAAGTTGGAGCGATGAATGTAACTCTAGCATTCGTAATAGGAATGGCTGGATGGTTATATATCATCTACGAAATTTTTGCAGGAGAAGCAAGCAAGGCAAGTGCTGGTAGTGGAAATGCTGCTGGTCAAGCTGCGTTCAACGCGTTGAGATTGATCGTTACAGTAGGTTGGGCGATTTATCCAATAGGTTATGCAGTAGGTTACTTTGGTGGCGGCGTAGACGCTGGTTCACTGAACTTAATCTATAACCTTGCTGACTTTGTTAACAAAATTGCATTTGGTATGGCTATTTATGTAGCTGCAGTATCAGACAGCAATTAAATTTCTGCAAAGCAGATAATAAAAGGGGCCTTCGGGCCCCTTTTTTTTATTCAAAACATTAAAGAACTAGTAGTTCAATAAATAAATAGTTATAAAATAAAACAATTGGCCTCATGGCGGAATTGGTAGACGCAAAGGACTTAAAATCCTTTGGGATTTATTCCCGTCCCGGTTCGAGTCCGGGTGAGGCCACCAAATAATCATATAATATTTATAAGTGAAATTTTTGCATGATTTGTTATAATTAAATAATGAGAAATCTTAGAGCTTGTATTTATTTAATCTTTAGTATTTTTCTTTTAATGGGCATCTCAAATGCCTCTAATTTAGAAAATAGAGTTACTTCATATTTTAATAACTTAGTTAACAGCTTAGGCACAAGTGTTTCATCATTATTGGGTGAAAATGGAAGGGTGAAGTACCTCGATTTAAACTTAGGTGTGCAAGAGCATTTAAAGCCAACTATATCACTTACGAATGTAAATATGATATCAGAGTATGGCAATAGCGCTATTTTTAATCAAAACTCTCTTAATCTGCATAATAATGATCAAACAATTAATCTAGGTGTAGGACACCGAACTCTTCTAAACGATGATAAAGTTATATTTGGATTAAATATATTTTTTGATTATGCATTTGATGACTCACATCAGAGAAATGGAGCGGGCTTAGAGGTTATAAGTAGTGTTTTTGATTTGAGATCTAATATTTATGACGCTTCATCTGGCATCGAAACAGTTTCGACAGGTAAAGATGAAGAGGCGATGGACGGATGGGATGCACGTCTTGATTATCATTTACCGATTAAAGCAAATGCAAGACTATTTGCAGGATTATATGAATTTGAAAATGCTGCGGGTTCATTTGAAGTAGAAGGCGAAAAATACGGTCTTAATATAATTAGTAATAGTCTAGATTTAGAGGTTGGATATATCGATGACAACAAAACAGGTGATGGTTCATTTGCAAATCTTAGTTATGTAATACCTCTTGGTAGTAATGGTTCTTTTTCAAATAACTCCTCTAGTTATTTGGAGTACGTATCTGTTGCTGATAGAATGTATGAACCTGTTAAAAGAGAAAATAAGATTAAAGTTGTCACAACAACATTAAATGTTAAGGCAAGCGGGTTTTAAGTTATGGCCAGATCATTTATTAAGCTTTTGTATTTAATTTTAGTTATAAACTTGTCAGCTATAAATTTTTCTTATGCCGATAGCCACGTTGATAGTTGTACAATCACAGGGGGTATTTACGACAAGACCCAAGTAATAGACAATGGATATTGTGCTAGTGCCCCATCAACTTATGAAATAATTGCTTATGAACTGTATTTATGCACCAGTGCGCCAGCCGCTCCTACCACTACAACAGTAATGGACTTGTCCAATTGTTATAAAAATTGGGAATTAAGTTCAGGAGCTACACTTTCAGTTCAACAGAATGCTACCGTAGATGTACCAGGTACAATGACTCGACCTCCAAATGGCACATACACGCATGGAGTTATGTTGATAGATAATTCATTTGGAATAACTGCGTCATTACAATTCGACGAAGCGGTCACAGACCAGGATGGAAATTCGGGTGTTTATTGTGGAACAAAAAGTGGTTCTGGTACATATGGCACAGGCGCAGTTCCCACGGGTACCTCTGAATGTGGAGCTTCAGAAATAACTGCAGGAAAATTCACCGAGCTATTAACTAGTTTTGATAGTGGGTCTTTTTCAGGAACCGCAGAAGGAGATAATTTAAATGGGACTTCAGCGAGTATTAAGGGTTATTTAATAGATACAAATTCTTATTTGGCAGAAAATGATGCAGATGTTGATAAACTCCTTGGTGCAGCTACCTTTGCATCACCGGTAAATTTTACAGAAACTACAACTACGATCACAATGTCTTTTAATGTTGGAGAAGGTATGTCAATGTATAATAATGGTTCAAATAGAATTGTTTTTGGCAGCGGTCCTTTTCAGGCAGTTATATCTACTGATTAAAACTTAAATTGTTCATTTAGTATACGTTCGTCAAAAGAATGATTCTCATCAAAGAGAAGTTCTACTACTTGATCTTTACTCTGATGTACTTCAACAGAACTGATATCTCTAAACTCAGCACTATCGGCCACAGCACTTACGGGTCTTTTGTTACTTTCAATTATCTCAAATTTCACATTTGACCCATTATTTAGTATTGCACCTTTCCATCTTCTAGGTCGGAAGGCACTTATAGGGGTCAATGCAAGAACATCTGCATTTATTGGCAGTATTGGACCATGAGCGGATAGATTATAAGCCGTGCTTCCAGATGGAGTTGAAATTAATATACCATCACAGATAAGTTCATCTAACCTCACTTTATCATCAACTGAGATTTTGATTTTTGACGCTTGGTGTGTCTCCCTAAGTAACGAAACCTCATTAATAGCAATTGCTTCATGGATAGAGCCGTTGACACTTATTGCTTTCATTATTAAGGGAGATATTTTAATTGATTGAGATTGATTAATTCTACTTAACAAATCGATTTGATTTGAAGAGTTCATCAAAAATCCAATACTTCCGTAATTTAAACCAAAGAGAGGAAGGTTTTGAGACATGTGATTTTTTATTGCCTCAAGCATAAATCCATCGCCACCCAATACAACGATAACATCTGCGTTATCCAATGTATTTTTTCCGTATTGGTCCTCTAAAGCCCTTTTTTGCTTGATAGCTTCATCATTACTAGATGCTAAAAAAACTGGATTATTCAAATTCATGTTAATTTGCCTACTAAAAAGTAATTCTTTATCTTAAAATGCTCATTAATTGAACATCAAAATTTATTAATAAGTACATATGTCATTAAGTGGTTATATTCTATCAATAGATCAAGGGACAACTAGTTCAAGAGCTTTAATTTTGAGCGTAAATGGGGAAATACTTGCTCAAAAAAATATTGAATTTAAACAATATTATCCAGAAAATGGTTGGGTTGAACATGATCCTCTTGAAATAATAAAAACAACAACAGACGCAATTAAGCAAGTTATAGAAGAGCTTGGAATTAATGCGCAAGATATAGTCGTAGCAGGCATTACTAATCAAAGAGAAACAATCGTCGCTTGGGATAAATTGACTGGGAAACCAGTTTATAATGCCATTGTATGGCAGGATAGACGTACAGAAAATTATTGCAATGAGCTCAAAGAGAAAAACTTAATACAAACAATTATATCAAAAACAGGGTTAGTCATTGATTCATATTTTTCTTCTACAAAAATAAAGTGGATTATAGAAAACGTCAAGGAAGCAAAAGAATGTCTAAATAATGGAAATTTATTAGTTGGTACAATTGATACTTGGTTGATTTGGAATTTTACAAAAGGATCAGAGCATTCTACTGATGTAACTAATGCATCGAGAACAATGCTTTACAATATTACAGAAAATGAATGGGATGATGAATTATTGAATATATTCGCATTACCAAAGAATATTCTTCCGTATGTTAAAAACTCAGTTGATAATTTTGGAAAAATTGCTTCTGATTTTTTTGGTTACGAAATTCAAATTGGTGGAGTAGCCGGAGATCAGCAAGCTGCTTCGGTTGGTCAATCTTGCTTTAAAGAAGGTATGGTAAAATCAACGTATGGTACAGGTTGTTTTTTACTCATGAATACAGGAAATAATATTATAAAATCGAAGTCAAACCTCCTTTCCACAATAGCTTATAACATTAATGGAAATAAGAATTACGCTATTGAGGGGAGTATATTTAACGCTGGAACAGTTGTTCAATGGATGCGTGATGAACTTCAATTTTTTAATAAAGCATCAGAGGTTGAAAGCTTAGCCAGTATAAGCTCTAATGATATTCATTTTGTTCCAGCATTTACTGGTTTAGGAGCGCCTTATTGGAGGTCAGATATTAGAGGTCAGATTTCAGGTATCACAAGAGATACTTCAAAAGCTGATATCGCGATGGCAGCTCTCAAATCTGTTTGTTTTCAAACAAGGGATTTATTTGAGTGTCTTTTGAACGATACAAATTTTACAAGAGAGAAATTTGTAATTCGTGTTGATGGAGGAATGACAAGAAACAACATGATGATGCAATTTTTGTCTGATATTCTACAAGTTAAAATAGAAAGACCAGTGAACCAAGAGTCTACTGCAATTGGAGCTGCATATTTGGCAGGAATTTTTGCCGGCATTTACAAAGATGTTGCAGACGTTGAAAAATTATGGAAAACTGATCGAATATTTGAGCCAAAAATTTCAATTGATCTTGCTGACCAATTTTATGATGGCTGGAAAAAAACAATAGAAAGACTAATAAGCAATGGTTGACGTAAAAAATTCAGTTTCAAAGGAAGAATGGGATGTAAGAGTTGATCTTGCTGCCTTTTACAGAACAATACCTTACTTTGGTTGGGATGATTTAATATTTACCCATATATCTGCAAGAGTGCCTGGTACTGAAGATCATTTTTTAATAAATCCATATGGATTTTTGTTTGATGAAATTACAGCTTCAAATCTTGTAAAGGTTGATATTAATGGCAAGATTATTAGTGAGACCAACAATCCTATTAATCCAGCTGGATTTATAATTCATAGTGCAATTCATGAAGCAAGAAGCGATGCTCATTGTATTGTTCATTTACACTCAGATGATGGCGTCGCGGTTGCTTCTTTGAAAGATGGTCTTTTACCCTTGGCACAAACTGGAATGCTTGTGCGT
This sequence comes from uncultured Pelagibacteraceae bacterium, assembly GCA_902604225.1. Classification (GTDB taxonomy): domain Bacteria; phylum Pseudomonadota; class Alphaproteobacteria; order Pelagibacterales; family AG-422-B15; genus CACNXQ01. The sequence continues at coordinate 45,204 of CACKXV010000003.1, forward strand.
AGCCAAATCGCATATCATGATTATGAAGGTGTTGCTCTACTTGAGGATGAGAAAAAAAGACTTGTTGCTGACTTAGGTGACAAAAATTTAATGATTTTACGTAATCACGGCACTTTAGCTGCAGGTAAAAATGTTGCAGATGCTTTTACTTATATATACTTTTTAGAAAGAGCATGCACTTATCAAGTTCGCGCAATGGCTGGCAAATTAGAATTAAATAATCCATCACCTGAGGCAATTGAAACGACCAGACAGCAAGGTGAAGCTACCCAAGGCATGGCAGGGGCACTTTTATGGCCCGCAGTCAGAAGAAAGATGGAAAAATTAGATCCATCTTTTATGAATTAGAAACGAATTATAATTGACCTTCACACTAATAAGAGACATAGTCACACTCGAAAAAATTGAATATCCACGATTATTAAATAGGAGAAAGTAATGAAAATTTTATGTGTTTTATATGATGACCCAAAAGGTGGGATGCCATCAAAGTATGCTTTAGGTGATATTCCAAAATTAGATAAGTATCCTGATGGAATGACACTTCCATCACCTAAAGCAATAGACTTCACACCTGGAGAATTACTAGGCTGCGTATCAGGTGAACTTGGTCTAAGAAAATTTCTTGAAGATGCTGGACATACACTTGTCGTTACATCTGATAAAGATGGCGATGGCTGTCAAGCTGACAAAGAATTGGTTGATGCAGATGTAGTTATATCTCAACCGTTCTTTCCATACTATCTAACAAGGGAAAAGATGGAGACAGCTCCAAATCTTAAAATGGCTATTACAGCAGGTATCGGATCAGATCATGTTGATTTACAAGCCGCAATGGATCGTAAAGTTGATGTTGTAGAGGTAACTTTTTGTAACTCAAGATCAGTTGCAGAACATATTGTTATGCAAATTTTATCTTTAGTCAGAGATTACCACAATCAACATAGAATTATTAATGAAGGTGGATGGAATATTGCTGATGCTGTACAGCGCTCTTATGACCTTGAAGGTATGCACGTAGGAACTGTAGCAGCTGGTCGTATTGGTTTAGATGCTCTAAGAAAATTAAAACATTTTGATGTTCATATGCACTACTTTGATCGACATAAACTACCTGATGAAGTTGAAAAAGAATTAAACCTTACTTTTCATGAGTCAGTTGAGTCTATGGTAAAGGTTTGTGATGTAGTAACTATTAATTGTCCGCTACACCCTGAAACCGAGCATATGTTTAACGATGAGTTAATAGGTAAGATGAAAAGAGGAGCATACATTGTAAACACTGCTAGAGGTAAAATTTGCGATAAAGATGCAATTGCCCGCGCACTTGAATCCGGTCAGCTCAGTGGTTATGCAGGAGATGTATGGTTTCCCCAACCAGCACCAAATGATCATGTATGGAGAACAATGCCTCATCACGGAATGACCCCACACACCTCTGGAACGTCGCTATCAGCGCAAGCAAGATATGCTGCAGGTGTAAGAGAAATCCTTGAGTGTTTCTTTGATGGATCACCTATAAGAGATCCATATCTTATTGTTCAAAATGGCGAACTAGCTGGTATGGGAGCGCATTCCTACAGTAAAGGTACTGCAACAGGTGGCTCTGAGGAAGCGGCTAAGTACCAAAAAAAATAATTGATTTTTCTATAGGACGGAAGAAATTCCGTCCTATATAATATGCATATGAGTAGCGTTTTCAAAAATTATTTTTCTCATTCAACCGTAATCGGCTTTATCTTGATGGCTGTATTTGGTACATTTTACATATTCAATACTGGTTTTATAAATGAGTATCTAATTTGGTTATTTATTCCAATTTTACTTGCTCCATTTTATGAATGGTATGTTCACAAATACCAGCTACATGTTGAGCTTACAAAAAAAGATGGTTGGTATAGAAGATACCAAATAGTTCTTCATCATGGACATCATCGAGATCCCGATAATATTAAACTTCAGTTCGCACCTTGGAGATATCTTATTTACACATACGGTCAGGTTTATTTATTTTATTCATTAATTTTTTGGAGTTTTGGTGCTGCCATGGTTCCATTTACTGGACACCTCATCTATCATCTTTGGTACGAGTGGATTCATCTAGCGCACCATTCAAAAAACTATAAACCTTTAACCAAAATTGGTAAAAGTCTTCGTGATGCGCATATGAGTCATCACTTTCATAATGAAAACTATAATTGGGGCATTACAAATATGATTGGCGATTATTTTTTCAAAACTCTAAAAGATAATAAATCTATTACTAAAAGTCCTACTACTAAATCAATTAACGGCTATACAGATTAATTTTTTTTTAATGTCATCCCCACACGGACTTGAACGGCGAACCTATTGATTATAAGTCAATTAGTAGATATACTATTAAATTATTATTAAAAATATGGAGAAATAAATGTTTGTATCTTTTACCGATTGGGAATTTGACGGAAATGTTGAAAATGCCGTTGAAAATATGAAAGGTTTTTGGCCTGAGATGAAGAAGCACGGAGCAACTAATATGCGTGCAACAGTCACGGGCGAAAAAACACTTAGAACGATGACTATTTGGAGCAGCGAAGAACAAGTGAAAGCTAATATTGATGAAATTAGAGCAGCAGCTGGTAAAGCAGTTGGCATGACCACAACAGGTGGAATGATGGGTACAGTCGCAGTTGAGCTTGACTGATTAATTAATGAGAAGTATTTTTTGTAATTAAGTGGTGCCCCCACACGGACTTGAACCGCGAACCTATTGATTACAAATCAATTGCTCTACCAATTGAGCTATAGGGGCGAAAAAACTTTCAATAATTTACTAAACACTGAAAGTTGTAAAAAGTTATAAATTACATACAATTTTTAGTCTATAGATTTAATCTGATATAGTAATCGTAACAGATGGGCGCCCTACATCCAGTGTACAGAATTCTGTCCCAGGGCTTGTATCTTCGTCAGCAGTGTATTGTGCAAACTGTGCCCTTAGTCCGCCTGTAACATCAAATGCCATTCTAAGAGTAGGGGGTGTATCTGATGTTCTTGTATAGGGAGAAGTCAGTTTATAAATCATAACAAGACCTTCATCGGAAGACGATAAACCACCTTGCCAGATAATTTGCCTTGTTATTTCATTGCCAGTCCCATCTTCCTGCCACACTCCAGAGTAATCATTATAATAACTATAATTTCCACATGATGAGGTTGTTGTTTTTGTATAGCCCGCTGTATCAAGAGGAGGAACTGAAGCAAATTCTAATTCTTGAAAAGTTGTAAAATCTCCCGAGTTACAACCTGCGTTCCAGTCAGGTGTAGCTTGAGGGTTATCTTGACTATTACCTCTTGCTTCTGACCAAGATGAAGTACTAGCATTTCCAGAGTAATCGTCATTACCAGGTCCATTCAGAAAATATATAGCTTGCTCACTCGGCGTTCCTGTTGTTGAGCCAAGTGGCGCCGATGATCCGTTTGTATTGGTATTAGAACTGTTTGTTACGCATAGGCTTAAATTTCCATTATAATTTGAATTGCTTTGCCATTGAATCGTATCTCCATTCGCATCTTTTGGTTCTACTGATCCTGTCAACCACATTGTTCTGGAAATAGTTGCCTTCATATAATTAAAAGTTACATTTTTAGGAATACCGTCTGTACCAGCAGCAGTACAAGCTACAGCCCCTGGAGATACACCCGCTATATCGCATCTGCCATTATCTTCTGTCACATTTGGTGTAAAAGTAACATCATTTGCTCCATTGCATATTCCTGTCGAAACATCAAAAGACTCGCAGAGTTCCATAGATAGCGGTTTGACTTTGAATACGGTAGGTGTTCCATAAGCTCCATAAGTCCATGCTTGAGATACATTTGAATTTGCTATGGCATTAGTTAATGCGAATAAAAGAATTGTGACTTTTAGAAGAAATAATTTTGCAATATGAATCATGTTTAGGTGCCTCTGGTTATTATTATTCCACCTTCGCCAGTTTTTTGGGTAATTATACTATTTGTTCTTCTCACTTTGCCTAACATTTTATCTGACATATCGACAAGTGGAAAAATATTTTCAGAGACCGTTTCATTGAAAATGGTTGGGGTTGATTTGTCATTAGGCCACTTAAAAGTTAGCTTATAAAAATCTTCATCATTTGAACTATTATCAATATCATTTCTTCCATACTCAAAAATAATACCCTGATGCAGGTTAGCTTCAAGTGACATTCTGTTGCCTTCTAAATCTGCTCCTTGTCTGTCCCAACTGTAACCAGTATAAACAATTTTAGCCCAAGGTAGATAAGGAGCGGTTCCCACAATTGAGTAATCATAGCCATTAACAACTTCTTCGAGAATAGTTGAAGATCCAGAAGTATAACTCACTCTTTCGGACAAACGGTCGTAAACATTTGCATAAAGTTGAAAATTATTAGCTAAATACTCAATACCAATACTTCCTCTTTGATGACCTTCATCAAATTCATAATCGTGAAAAATATTTACTCCTAAGACTGCACTATTCTTATTTGTCAATGCTCTAAAGCCAAGTCCTGCATTTAAGACAGTTCTTTCATCGCCATTAGCAAATGGTTCCTGGTTACCTATTCGTAACTGAGTAAAATATAAATGTTTATCATTTAGTTGATCATACGGATTTATAACAATTGGTCTCACAACAAGAGCTGAGTACTTCAAGTCATAATTATCTTGTTCCGAAATTGTTATTTCAGTAACACCTTCACCGGGAATCAGTTCAGATATTGAGTTGCCTATGCCTGCAAGGCCTTGAGATAGTTTATCGTCAATAATTTTACTAAGTGTATCATTAGCACTTACTGCAAAAGCAGATGATAAAAATAGGAATAGGATAGTTAACTTTCTAAATAAAGACATAGTTAAAAATATACATAATTATTTATTAAATTCCATGAATTATAATGATGAATTACAGCTAAATAATAGCTTTTTTTTATAAATTATATACCCTTTTGGTAAATATGAATTATTATATTTTCATGAAAAAATTTTTAGATTTCATAGGTGGTCAGATTGCTCTCGCATACCTAATTGTTTTTTTTATACTTGTGATTGCAATGATCTCTCTAGCTATTTAAATTAAAAGCTAGTCAATCATACTTTTGGATACATGAAAAAATGCAATAGCGGCTGTATTGGATACATTTAAACTTTCGATAGCATCATTCATCTCTATTTTGACAATCTCGTCGCAAAGAGAAGAAGTAATATTTCTTATTCCTCGATGTTCTGATCCCAATACAACTACAACTTTTTTTGGGTAATTAATCTGGTCAATTGTTTTACTGGTATTTACATCTAAACCATAGATCCAATACCCAGAGTCTTTGAGAATTTTGATACTGGAGCTTATATTTTTTATTTTTGCAAATGGTAATTTATCGATCCCCCCCGATGCTGCTTTTGTCAAAAACGCATTTTCATTAACTGAGTTACTTTCTGTCATGATAACGCCATTTAAATTAAATGCTAAAGCTGACCTAAATATTGCCCCAACATTTTGAGGGTCTTCTAGTTGGTCTAGTAATACAATTAACGATTTTTCAGATTTTATCTTACTAATTAGCTCCTTTAATTCTTGATTAGCAATTTTGTTTGCCCTGAGACATATTCCTTGATGGTTAGACTTGTCTCCTAATAAATTTTCAATTTCATCACGATTTTTTATCTTTTTTATAAGCTTCAAATCTTGGAGATTTACCTCTTTTTCTAACTTCTTTTTTGCCTCGGCAGTAAAGACAATTTCATATTTCTCTCTTTTTTTATTCACTAAGGCCGCAACCACAGCATGATGGCCATAAATCCAATACTCAGAATTTTGCCTTTTTTTAAGGGGTTTTTTTAATTTATTTCTCATCAATGGATAAATTTATCATTTAAAATAATTTTGGGTCAAAAATATTAATATTTATTGATTTAGGGTCTTTTTTTACATATAAGTCACCCCTTAAGGTTCTATAGACTATGTCTAGGGAAACTTATCTTGAGATGTTGAAAAAACTATCTCGGGAGGGGTGCCCGAGTGGTTAAAGGGGACGGGCTGTAAACCCGTTAGCTATGCTTACGTTGGTTCGAATCCAACCCCCTCCACCACAGAAAGGTACCTTAGGGTAGCTTGAAGGAATAAGCGGGTGTAGCTTAGTGGTAAAGCTCCAGCCTTCCAAGCTGATTACGAGGGTTCGATTCCCTTCACCCGCTCCAAAAATTAAAGTTGTTAAAAACTGAGAGGACAAAAAAATGGCTAAAGAAAAATTCGATCGTAGTAAACCGCACTGCAATGTTGGAACTATTGGTCACGTGGATCACGGTAAAACTACTTTGACCGCAGCAATCACAAAAGTATTATCTGAGTCTGGTGGTGCAGAATTCACCGCATACGATGCAATTGATAAAGCTCCAGAGGAAAAAGAGCGTGGAATTACAATTTCTACAGCACACGTAGAATATACAACTGATGCAAGGCACTATGCTCACGTAGACTGCCCAGGGCACGCCGATTATGTTAAGAATATGATAACAGGAGCGGCTCAAATGGACGGAGCCATTTTAGTTGTTAATGCAGCTGACGGTCCAATGCCACAAACTCGTGAACACATTTTGTTAGCACGTCAAGTTGGTGTTCCAGCAATTGTTGTTTATCTAAACAAAGTTGATCAGGTTGATGATGCGGAACTGCTTGAGCTTGTTGAGGTTGAAATAAGAGATATACTTAATGAATATGATTTTCCTGGTGATACAACTCCAATAATAAAAGGATCAGCATTAGCTGCAGTTGAGAGCAGAGATGATGAGATTGGTAAAAATTCTATTGCAGAGTTAATGAAAGCTGTTGATGAATTTATTCCACAACCAGAGAGAGATAAGGATAAGCCATTCCTTATGCCAATTGAGGATGTATTTTCAATTTCTGGAAGAGGTACAGTTTGTACGGGTAGGGTAGAAAGTGGAATTGTTAAAGTTGGAGAAGAGCTTGAGATCGTTGGCATTAAAGATACTCAAAAAACTACTTGCACTGGTGTAGAGATGTTCAGAAAGCTTCTAGATACTGGAGAGGCTGGGGATAATATCGGTGCTCTTTTAAGAGGTGTTGAGAGAGATCAAGTTGAGAGAGGCCAAGTACTTGCGCATCCTGGAACTATTACTCCTCATACAAAGTTTAAATGTGAAGCTTATGTTCTAAAAAAAGAAGAGGGTGGAAGACATACACCTTTCTTTACAAACTACAGACCTCAGTTCTACTTCAGAACAACTGATGTAACTGGCGTTTGTCAGCTTCCTGAAGGCACTGAAATGGTTATGCCGGGAGACAATATTTCAATGGAAGTTGAAATGATTGCTCCAATTGCGATGGATAAAGGAGTGCGCTTTGCGATAAGAGAAGGTGGCCGTACGGTTGGCTCTGGTGTTGTAACGGAAATTATTTCATAACTGGAGGAGTGTAGCTCAACTGGTAGAGCACCGGTCTCCAAAACCGGGGGTTGGGGGTTCGAGTCCCTTCGCTCCTGCCACTTAAGAAAAAAATTATGAAACCTTTGAAGTTTATACAAGAAGTGAGGAGAGAAGGGGGCAAAGTAACATGGCCTTCTTCAAGAGAGACACTTACTGGATCAGTGATGGTAGTAATTATTACTGCGTTTGCTGCAGTATTTTTCCTGATTATAGATCAAATTTTTAGTTTTGGTCTAGATAGACTGATTGGACTTGCTGTTTAAATGACTCATAAATGGTATATCGTGCATGCTTACTCTGGTTTTGAAAAAAAAGTAGCCGCAGCAATACGAGATAAGGCTAAAACTAAAAATATAGAGGCATCATTTAGTGAGATCATTGTTCCTACTGAGGAGGTTGTAGAGGTCAAAAAAGGCAAGAAGCGAAATGCTGAAAGAAAGTTTTTCCCTGGTTATGTGTTAACAAAGATGGAAATGACTGATGAGACATATCATATGGTCAAGGCGCTACCAAAGGTCAGTGGTTTTTTAGGGCACACACAAGGAAAGCCCTCAGCAGTAGCTGAAAGTGAGATAAATAAGATTTTACAAGACATAGAAGAAGGTGTAACTAGTCCAAAACCTTCTATTACATTTGAGGTGGGCGAACAAGTTAGAGTAAGTGATGGACCTTTTGCCTCATTTAATGGATTAGTTGAGGAAATTGATGAGGAAAGATCTAGGGTTAAAGTTTCTGTTTCAATTTTTGGGAGATCTACACCAGTAGAACTTGAATATACACAGGTAGAAAAGGCATAAAATGGCAAAAGAAGTTGAAGGAAAATTAAAGTTACAAGTCCCAGCCGGGCAAGCAAATCCATCTCCACCAGTAGGACCAGCTCTTGGACAAAGGGGCATTAACATTATGGACTTCTGTAAGGTATTTAATGAAAAAAGTAAGGGAGAGCAGCCTGGTGTAATGTTGCCTGTTGTGGTTACATATAACACTGACAAAAGCTTTAGTATTGAAATCAAGTTACCTCCTGCATCATTTTTTATTAAGGAAGCGTTGAAAATAAAAAAAGGATCTAAAGAACCTGGTAGAGATATGATTTCAACTATTTCTATGTCACAATGTAGAGATATTGCAGAAAAAAAATTAAAAGATCTTAATGCAAATACAATAGAGCAAGGTACAAAAATAATTATAGGTTCTGCAAAATCGATGGGCATTGAGGTAACTGGCTAATGAGTAAAAGAATGAAAGACATTTTGAGTCAAAGTGATTTTTCAAAATCATACAATTTAGATGATGCAATTGATCTAGCAATGAAATCTTCAACCACTAAATTTGATGAAACAATTGATATATGTATGAATTTGAATATTGATCCAAAAAATGGTGAGCAAAATGTTAGGGGTAAGTTAAAATTACCAAAGAGTTTAGGAAAACAAGTCAAGGTTTGCGTAATTGTTCCCGAAGACAAGCAGCAAGAAGCAAAGGATGCTGGAGCTGATATAGTAGGATCTGACGAACTCGTTCAAAAAGTTGAAGGAGGTTTTACCGATTTTGATAGATGTATTGCTTCGCCGGATATGATGTCAAAAGTCGGAAAATTAGGAAAGGTTCTGGGTCCAAGAAATTTAATGCCGAATCCAAAGCTGGGAACTGTTACAAATGACATAAAGCAAGCAATTGATGATGCGAAAGCAGGAGAAATTGAATATAAAAGCAACGAGACTCTAATACAGGCAGGCATAGCAAAATCAAGTTTTGCAAAGGAAGATATTAAAAAGAATATAGAATTTTTTATTGAGATGATTTCAAAAGATCGACCGTCTGGTATTAAAGGTGATTTTGTAAAAAAAATTTTTATAAGTCCAACAATGGGACCAGGTGTTAATATAGATATAAATATCATAAATGGATAAATTATGAAGAGAGAGCAAAAAGAAATTTTCATCAAAAATATAAAGACTATTATAGGAGAGAATAGTTTAATTCTTGTTTTTCATTATAGAGGCATGTCTATGAATGAGATGACAGATTTAAGAGTTCAATCATTCAATACTGGCTGTAATATAAAAGTTACAAATAATAGACTCGCCAAATTAGCACTAAAGGAAACTGACAAGGTTGAATTATCTGACTTATTCGATGGTCCTACAGCTATAGCATACTCCAATGATCCCGCATCGTTAACTAAGCTAGTTGTAGATTTTGCGAAGAATAACAACAACTTAGTTATCTTGGGTGGAATAATGGATAATGAAATTTTAAGTGTTGAAAAAATTGAAATTTTATCTAAATTGCCATCTCTCGAGGAAATAAGGGCACAATTAATAGGTTTGATTAGTTCACCTGCGCAGAAGATAGCATCAGTATTGACTGCACCGTCAGGTGGCTTAGCAAGAGTATTTAACGCGTATAGTTCAAAATAATATTTAATTATGAAAGGGAATAAAAATGGCTGACCTCCAACAAATAGTTGATCAACTATCTGATCTAACAGTTATAGAAGCTGCAGAGCTTTCAAAGTTATTAGAAGAAAAGTGGGGAGTATCTGCTGCAGCACCCGTTGCTGTAGCCGCTACAGGAACTGCACCAACAGGTGAGTCTGCAGAAGAGGAAAAGGATGAATTCACAATAGTTCTAGCTGCCGCTGGAGACAAAAAAATTAATGTAATTAAAGAAGTAAGAACTATTACTGGTTTAGGTTTAAAGGAAGCAAAAGATTTGGTTGAAGGCGCTCCAAAGGAATTAAAGACAGGCGTTTCAAAAGATGAAGCTAACGAGTTCAAGGAAAAACTTGAAGCTGCTGGCGCAACAGTAGAACTTAAATAAATATAAATAATATTTTACTTAATAGCTTGTTAAGTGAGCTATTAATAATAGGTGAGTATATATTAGTGGTTAATACATTATCATTTACTGAGAAAAAAAGAGTTCGTAAAAACTTTGGAAAACTCAAAGAAGTTTCAAAATTCCCTAACCTTATTGAAATACAAAAAAAATCTTATGAAGAGTTTCTTTTGGAAGAAATTCATCCCTCAAATAGACCAGATCGCGGACTCCAAAAAGTTTTCAAAAGCGTCTTTCCCTTAGAAGATTTTTCTGGTTCTGCCAGAATAGAATATATTGAATATAGTCTTCAAGAGCCAAAGTTTGATGTTGATGAATGCCGTCAAAGAGACAAGACTTACGCTGCTCCATTAAATGTAAAGTTAAGACTTATAGTTTTTGATATTGATGAAGAAACTGAATCTAGAACGGTAAAGGATATAAAAGAACAAGAAATATATCTTTGCGATCTACCATTAATGACTCAAAAAGGAACATTTATTACTAATGGCACTGAGAGAGTTGTTGTTAGCCAAATGCATCGTAGTCCAGGAGTATTTTTTGATCATGATAATGGAAAAACACATTCAAGTGGAAAGCTTCTTTTTGGAGCTAGAGTAATTCCATATAGGGGCTCATGGTTAGACATCGAATTTGATCATAAAGACATTCTGCATTGTAGGATTGATAGAAAGAAAAAAATACCAATCACGACTTTCTTAATGTCTATGGGAGTTAAAAGAGAAGAGATTTTAAATTTATTCTACAACACAGAAACTTATAGTTTTAATGTAAAGGAAGGGAAATGGAAGTTTAATTTTAACCCAAAAAATATTAAAACTGGAAAACTTCAAAAGAATTTGATCAATGCAGCTAATGGAAAGATTGCAGTCAAACAAGGTACAAAAATTAATCCAGCTATTGCAAAAAAATTATTTAACGAAGGACTTAAAACTTTACTTATTGATGACGATGAACTAATTGGAAAGTTTGTTGCAGATGATGTCATAAACGAGAAAACTGGTGAAATTTATTTAGAAGCTTCTGATGAGATAACTTCAGAGTCTTTAGAAAAAATCAAAGAGCTAAAAATAAATAAGTTACAAATACTTGAAATCGATGGAATTAACGTTGGTTCATTTATTAGGGATACTTTAAGAATCGATAAGAATTTAAGTCCAGAAGAAGCTGTTGTTGAAATATATAAAGTATTAAGGCCAGGTGAACCACCTAACTTAGAAACAGCGTTTGAAGTATTTAATTCATTATTTTTTAAATCAGAAAAATACGATCTTTCCGATGTAGGCAGAGTCAAAATTAATTATAGGTTAAACCTTGACTGCCCAGATACAACCACTGTTTTAAGAACTGATGACATCATTGAAGTAGTAAAGACTGTTATGGATTTAAGAACTGGAAAAGGTGAGGTAGATGATATCGATCATCTTGGAAATAGAAGAGTTAGATCTGTGGGCGAGCTTGTTGAAAATCAGTTTAGAATGGGCCTTATAAGAATGGAAAGATCAATTAAAGAGAGAATGAACTCACTTGAAGTTGATGCTGTGACACCACAAGATATCATTAATGCAAAGCCATTAGTTGCATCTTTAAAAGAATTTTTTGGAACATCGCAACTTTCTCAGTTTATGGACCAGACAAATCCACTGGCCGAGATAACTCATAAAAGAAGACTTTCGGCTCTTGGACCTGGTGGCTTAAGTAGAGAAAGAGCAGGTTTTGAGGTAAGAGATGTTCACCCTACTCACTATGGAAGAATTTGCCCAATTGAGACACCTGAGGGCCCTAACATAGGACTCATAAACAGCTTGGCATCTCATGCAAGAGTGAATCAGTATGGGTTTATTGAAAGCCCCTATAGAAAAGTTGTAAACGGCAAAGTCACAAATGACGTTGAATACTTGCCTGCAATGGAAGAGGCTGATTATACAATTGCTCAGGCAAATAGTGAGATCGATGTAAAAGGAAACTTCACCACAAAACTAGTTTCGTGTAGGCGTAATGGAGATTTTGTTATGACTATCCCTGATGAAATTAACTACATGGATGTATCACCAAAACAAGTTGTTTCTTGTGCAGCTTCATTAATACCATTTCTTGAAAATGACGATGCGAATAGAGCTTTAATGGGATCTAATATGATGAGGCAAGCTGTACCTCTTATACAAGCTGAATCTCCACTTGTTGGAACAGGAGTTGAGAAAGTAGTTGCAATAGACTCAGGTGTAACCATTATTGCCAACAGGGATGGTATAGTTGATAAAATAGACGGCAAGCGAATTGTTGTTAGGGTTACAGAAAAAATACAAACAAATGAGTCTGGGGTTGATATTTATACTTTGTTAAAGTTCCAAAGATCGAACCAAAGTACGTGTATTAATCAAAGACCATTAGTGAAAGTTGGCGATAAAGTTTCCAAAGGAGATATTATTGCTGATGGTCCATCAACGCACTTGGGGGAATTAGGTCTGGGTAGAAATGTGGTAGTCGCATTTATGCCGTGGAGAGGGTACAACTTTGAGGACTCTATACTGATTTCAGAAAAGATTGTTCAAGAAGATAAATTTACCTCAATTCATATTGAAGAGTTTGAGGTAATGTCCAGAGATACAAAATTAGGCTCAGAAGAGATCACGCGAGATATACCGAATGCTGGTGATGAATTGTTACGTAATCTTGATGAAGCCGGCATTGTTTATGTTGGCGCTGACGTAAATCCTGGTGATATTCTTGTAGGCAAAGTAACTCCTAAAGGTGAAAGCCCAGTAACTCCTGAGGAAAAGCTACTAAGAGCTATATTTGGTGAAAAAGCAACAGACGTAAAGGATGCGTCACTTAAACTGCCGCCAGGGTCAAGTGGTATTGTTGTAGATGTAAAGGTTTTTAATAGGTACGGAATAGAAAAAGATGATAGAGCCCTCTCAATCGAGAGAGACGAAATAGAAAAGCTTGCAAATGACCGAGAGGCGGAATTAGGTATTCTTAATAGAAATATTAAAGAAAGATTAAGAAATATAATTAAAGGTAAAAGTATATCAGAGCTTCCTGAGGATATAAGTGATCAAGCATTGTTAAATGAAAATGACATTAGTTCTGTAAAGCTAGACTCTTTATGGAAAGTAAAGCTTCAAAATGACAAAGATCAAGAGGATATAAACAATTTAAAAAAACAGTATGATGCAGCAAGATCAGCTATTCAATCACGTTTTGATAATAAGGTTGATAAAGTGCAAAGAGGAGACGAGTTATTACCAGGAGTGATGAAAATGGTTAAGGTTTTTGTTGCTGTTAAAAGAAAATTGCAACCTGGTGATAAAATGGCTGGTCGACACGGAAATAAAGGTGTCATAAGTAAAATCGCACCTGTGGAAGATATGCCTTATCTGGAGGATGGAAGGACTGTTGATATAGTATTAAATCCTCTCGGTGTGCCAAGTAGAATGAACGTCGGGCAAATATTAGAAACTCATTTAGGATGGGCATGCGCAGGTATTGGAGAAATTATCAATAAATCAATTGTGCAGTATAATGCTACAAACGATCATTCACATATTGGTAAGTCTTTGGAGAAAGTTTATGGATCAGAACAGTTTAACAATGAAATAGCTCATCTTAACAAGTCGGAGCAAAAAGAGCTTGCGATGAATATTTCTTCAGGAGTTCCAATTAAAACGCCAGTTTTTGATGGAGCGTCAGAGCATGAAATATCTGAGATGCTAGAAGTTGCAGGTTTTGATAAAAGTGGACAAACTTATTTATGGGACGGCTTAACTGGAGAGCAATTTGAGAGAAAAGTAACAGTCGGATATATCTACATGTTAAAGCTTCATCATTTAGTAGATGATAAAATTCATGCAAGGTCAATTGGTCCGTATAGTCTTGTTACTCAGCAACCATTGGGAGGTAAAGCACAATTTGGTGGCCAGAGATTTGGAGAGATGGAAGTCTGGGCCCTTGAGGCCTATGGGGCTGCATACACTTTACAAGAAATTTTGACTGTAAAATCGGATGATGTTGCAGGAAGAACTAAAGTATATGAAACCATAATACGAGGTGAGGATGTATTCCAATCAGGAACCCCTGAATCATTTAACGTTTTGATCAAAGAGATACGATCTCTTGGACTTAACATAGAATTATCGAACTTAAACTAGGAAACTATATATGAGCCAGTCTTTAATGAATATATTTAACCCTGCTGCTTCTAGAGATGACTTTAATCAAGTTAAAATTTCTATAGCAAGTCCCGAGAGAATTTTATCCTGGTCATATGGCGAGATTAAAAAACCTGAAACAATTAACTACCGAACATTTAAACCAGAAAGAGACGGCCTCTTTTGTGCAAGAATATTTGGTCCAATAAAAGATTATGAGTGTTTATGCGGCAAATATAAGAGAATGAAATTCAAAGGCATAATATGTGAAAAATGCGGTGTTGAGGTTACAAAAAAAGACGTAAGAAGAGAACGCATGGGTCATATACAACTTGCTGCTCCTGTAGCACACATATGGTTTTTAAAATCTTTACCAAGCCGTATTGCTCTCATGATGGATATGAAATTAAAGGATTTAGAAAAAGTTCTATATTTCGAAAAATTTATGGTGACTGAGCCTGGGTTAACACCGTTGATCCAAAACCAACTCTTGGATGAAGAGGAATTAGAGAATGCTAAAGAAGAATACGGTGTAGATTCCTTTTCGGCAGGAATTGGAGCAGAAGCTGTAAGAAAAGTTTTAGAAAGAGTTGAACTTGAGGCTGAACTTGAGTTATTAAAATCAAAACTTGCCGAAACTAAAGCGGTCGCACTTTCAGAAAAGCTTGTTAAAAGAATAAAAATATTTGAAGCCTTTATATCTTCTGGAAATAGACCTGAATGGATGATTTTAACATCCGTACCAGTAATTCCGCCCGAGCTTAGACCTCTCGTTCCTTTGGATGGAGGAAGGTTTGCTTCATCTGATTTAAACGACTTATATAGACGAGTGATCAATAGAAATAATAGATTATCGAGACTTATAGAATTAAGAGCGCCAGATATTATTATTAGAAATGAAAAAAGAATGCTGCAAGAGTCAGTAGATGCATTATTTGATAATGGACGAAGGGGTAGAGTAATTACAGGAACTAATAAACGACCTCTCAAATCACTCGCTGAAATGCTCAAAGGTAAACAAGGCCGTTTCAGACAAAATCTTCTTGGAAAAAGAGTTGATTACTCTGGTAGGTCAGTAATTGTTGTTGGACCAGAGCTCAAATTACATCAGTGTGGCCTGCCTAAAAAAATGGCAATAGAATTATTTAAACCATTTATATATGCACGTTTAGAATCATTGGGTTTAGCAACTACTTTAAAACAAGCCAAGAAAATGGTTGAAAAGGAAAGACCTGAGGTCTGGGATGTGCTGGATAGAGTCATTAGAGAGCATCCAATTATTTTAAATAGAGCACCAACACTTCATAGGTTGGGCGTTCAAGCTTTTGAACCAACCTTAATTGAAGGAAAAGCGATTCAACTACACCCTCTTGTTTGTACTGCATTTAATGCAGATTTTGATGGCGATCAAATGGCAGTTCATGTACCGCTTAGCTTAGAAGCACAGCTGGAAGCAAGAGTTTTAATGATGTCCACAAATAATATATTAAATCCAGCTAATGGTAAGCCTGTAATTGTTCCGAGTCAGGATATAGTTCTAGGTATCTATTTTCTATCTCAGGAAAAAAACAATGAACCTGGCCAGGGAGCTGTGTACAAAGATATTTTTGAAGTTCAACAAGCAATTGAAAATGGCGTGACAACTGTTCATGCAAAAATTGAAGCAAGAATTAATTATATTAACTCTGATGGGAATATTGATACTAAAAGAATTAGTACAACACCTGGTAGAATGCTTTTGTGGAATTTAATACCTCAACATAAAGATCTTGATCCAAAGCTTGTCAATCGTCTTCTTGGAAAGAAAGAAGTTTCCAGCTTAATTGATACTGTCTATAGATACTGTGGTCAAAAAGATACAGTCATATTTGCTGATCAATTAATGGCACTTGGTTTCCATTACGCATACAAGGCTGGTATTTCTTTTGGTAAAGACGATATGATAATACCTGAGACTAAAGAAAAAATGGTTTCAGAAACATCAGTACAAATTGAAAAATATGAAAAACAATATAATGATGGCTTAATTACTAATAGAGAAAAATATAACAAAGTAATTGACGCCTGGGCGAAGTGCACAGATAGAGTTGCACAAGAAATGATGAATGAAATTTCTTCTGTCAAAGTTAATGAAACAACTAAAAGAGAACTTCCAATTAATTCTATCTATATGATGGCAAATTCAGGAGCCAGGGGTTCAGCCGCCCAAATGAAGCAGTTATCTGGAATGCGTGGTCTTATGGCCAAACCATCTGGAGATATAATTGAGACTCCTATTATATCTAATTTTAAAGAGGGATTAAATGTACTCGAATATTTTAATTCTACCCACGGGGCAAGAAAAGGACTCGCTGATACTGCATTAAAGACAGCTAATTCTGGCTACTTGACAAGAAGATTGTGTGATGTTGCACAAGATTGTACCATTTCAGATTACGACTGTGGTACTGATAGTGGTGTATGGATATCTGACGTAGTTGAAGGTGGAGAAGTAATAATATCAATTGCTGATAGATTACTCGGAAGATTTTTGCAAAAAGATATTGTTCATCCGGTGACCAATGAAATTGTTGCAAAAAAAGATGATTATATTGATGAGATACTAGCTGAGAAGATTGAAACAGCTGGTATACAAAACGCTTATATTCGATCTCCATTAACTTGTGATAGTAAAAAAGGAATCTGTGTGAAGTGCTACGGGCGAGATCTTGCTCGAGGGTTTATGGTTAATGAGGGTGAAGCCGTAGGGATGATTGCAGCCCAATCTATTGGTGAGCCTGGAACACAATTAACTATGAGAACATTTCATATAGGAGGAGCAGCTCAAATTAATGATCAATCTTTTATTGAAATTAATACTGATGGCATTTTCAAAATCCTAAACAAGAATACCGTTGAAGATAGTAATAAAAATTTAATTGTTATGGGAAGAAATTGTCAACTGGCTATTCATGATGAAAATAATAGAGAGCTTGCAAACTATAAAGTTCCTTATGGAACAAAAATACTCGTGGCAGAGGACTCAAAGGTGTCTTCTGGAACTAAAATTTGCGAATGGGATCCATTTACAAATCCTGTTATTTCTGAAAAATCAGGTAACGCCAACTATGTGGATATGGAAGAAGGCATCTCTTTAATAGAAGAAACCGAAGAAAAAACAGGATTAACATATACCAAAGTAAAGGACTGGAAGTTAGACTCAAAAGGAAGCGATCTTAAGCCAAGAATTACCTTGAGAGATAAAAAAGGTGAAGTAATACTTTTAGCAAATGGGAATGAAGCTAGATATTTCCTTCCACCTGACTCCATTTTATCAGTCACTGATGGTTCAGAAGTGCATGCTGGTGATGTCTTAGCAAGAACACCAAAGGCCGCATCTAAAACAAAAGATATTACTGGTGGATTACCTAGAGTTGCTGAATTGTTTGAAGCAAGAAAACCGAAAGATCATGCAATTATATCTGAAATTTCAGGTATTATTTCTTTTGGGAAAGATATAAGAGGAAAGCAAAAAGTGATCATTACTCCAGAGGACAGTGAAAATGATCCAGTAGAAGTACTAATTCCAAAAGGTAAGCATATAGCTTATCAAGAAGGAGAAAGTATTGAGAAAGGAGATTACTTACTTGATGGAAATCCAGACCCACATGATATCTTAGAGATTTTAGGCATTGAGGCGTTAGCTGATTATTTAATTAATGAGGTTCAAGAAGTTTATAGGCTTCAAGGTGTTTTAATTAATGATAAACATATTGAGGTTTTATGTAGACAGATGCTTCAAAAAGTCTGTATTACTGATACAGGCGATAGTTCTTTCATTAAAGGCGAAGAGATTGACAGATATGAATTCTTAATTACAAATGAACAGCTTACCGATGAAGGTAAAAAACCAGCAGCAGGTAAACCGGTTCTATTAGGTATAACAAAAGCCTCTCTACAAACTAGGTCATTTATTTCTGCTGCCTCATTCCAGGAGACGACGCGAATACTTACTGATGCATCGATTAAAGGAAAAGTGGATAGACTTGAGGGCCTTAAAGAGAATGTTATTGTAGGCAGATTAATACCTGCTGGAACAGGAAGAATCTTTAATCAGATTGAAAATCAAGCAAAAAATCTTGATAAAGAGGCTAAAATTGAAATTGAAGCAATGCAAGCCGCTAAAGAGCAGGAAACAGCAGAAATTCAGGAAAATTCTTAATAATATTTGTTGACCAAAGCAGACTATTAAGTATTATTCGGCATTCTTAAATAGTAGGCGGTAGAGAAATCTAAACGCTACTTTTTTTAGACTTTTTTTTAATAGTTAACTTTTTATTAGTTTCTAACTGGAGATACTGTATGCCGACTATAAGTCAGTTAATAAGAAAGCCAAGGATTAAGGTGCGAAAAAGAAACAAGGTACCTGCTCTTAAAGCTAATCCTCAAAAGAGAGGTGTATGTACAAGAGTTTATACAACGACACCAAAGAAGCCTAACTCAGCACTTAGAAAGGTTGCAAGAGTAAGATTAACAAATGGTTTTGAAGTTACAAGTTATATTGGAGGGGAAGGCCATAATCTTCAAGAACACTCAGTAATTTTAATTCGTGGTGGAAGGGTTAAGGATCTTCCTGGAGTTAGATACCATACAGTTAGAGGAGTTTTAGATACACAAGGCGTTAGTGAGAGAAAACAACGTCGATCTTTATATGGAGCTAAGAAACCAAAATAATTATGTCAAGAAGAAGAAAAGCACAAGTTAGAAATATTTTACCTGATCCAGTTCATAATAGCACTGTACTTACAAAGTTTACCAATGCAATAATGCTTGACGGAAGAAAGACTGTTGCGGAAGCTATCATTACTAAATCATTTACAAATATTCAGAATAAAACTGGAGAGTCTCCAATGAGTGTTTTTAATAAGGCAATCGAAAATGTAAGACCTCTGGTAGAAGTAAGATCTAGAAGGGTCGGCGGAGCAACATATCAAGTTCCTGTTGAGGTCAAGGGCAATAGATCTCAAGCACTAGCTATTAGATGGCTAGTCAATGCTATTCGGAATAGAAAAGAAAAAAGTTTAATGGAAAAATTAAGTTCAGAATTAATGGACGCCGCAGGCAACAAAGGTTCTGCAATTAAGAAAAGAGAAGATACTCATAAAATGGCTGAAGCAAATAAAGCATTTGCTCACTTTAGGTGGTAACTATGATAAGGGAGTATCCATTAAATAAGTATAGAAACATTGGCATCATGGCTCACATAGATGCCGGAAAGACAACTACCACAGAGCGCATACTCTATTACACAGGAAAAAGTCATAAGATTGGTGAAGTGCACGATGGCGCGGCCACAATGGACTGGATGGAGCAGGAACAAGAGCGTGGCATTACTATTACATCCGCTGCAACTACTTGTTTTTGGAATGATCACAGAATTAATATTATTGACACTCCTGGACACGTTGATTTTACCATAGAAGTTGAGCGTTCTTTAAGAGTGCTCGATGGGGCGGTTGCTGTATTTGACGGTGTTGCTGGGGTGGAGCCACAAACTGAAACTGTTTGGAGACAGGCAAATAGATACAATGTGCCAAGAATGTGCTTCGTTAATAAAATGGATCGCACTGGTGCTGACTTTTACAAATGTTTGGACATGATCAAAGACAGGCTTCAGGCAAATGCATTAGTTTTACAGATACCTTACGGAAGTGAATCTAATCTTAAAGGTGTTATTGATCTGGTTAAGAATAAAGCAATCGTATGGGCAAATGAGGATCTTGGCGCTAAGTACGAATACACTGATATTCCAGATGATTTAAAAGATACTGCTGAGAAATATAGATCTGAAATGGTTGAAATGGCTGTCGAACAAGATGAAGAAGTCCTTGAAAAATATTTAGATGGAGAAGAACCTGATGAGGAAACACTAATAAGGTGTATTAGAAAAGGAACAATTAATTTTGAGTTTGTTCCAATTTTAACTGGAAGTGCTTTCAAGAATAAAGGTGTCCAACCTTTGTTAGACGCAATTGTGAATTTCATGCCTGACCCTAGTGAGGTTCAGCAGGCAACTGGTAACATTCCAGGAAAAGAAGAAGAGGAAGTAAGAAAAGCATCGGACGATGAACCTTTCTCCGCATTGGCATTCAAGGTAGCAAATGACCCTTTTGTCGGTTCTCTTACATTCACCAGGATATATTCTGGTAAGTTAGAGGCTGGTTCAACAATTTTAAATTCTGTTAAAGGCGATAAAGAAAGAATTGGCCGTATGCTCTTAATGCACGCTAACAATAGAGAAGACATAAAAATTGCTTACGCAGGTGACATTGTCGCGATTGCTGGCTTAAAAGATACGATAACTGGTGAGACTTTATCAGATGCCCAAAAACCAATTATCTTAGAATCTATGGACTTCCCGGATCCTGTAATTGAGATTGCTGTTGAGCCAAAGACAAAAGCTGATCAGGAAAAAATGGGAGAAGCACTGGCTAGATTAGCCAAAGAAGATCCATCATTCAGGGTTACCTCAGATGAAGAGTCTGGACAAACGGTAATAAAAGGAATGGGTGAACTTCATTTAGATATAATTGTGGACAGGATGAAGAGAGAGTTCAACGTGGAAGCTAATGTAGGAGCCCCACAAGTTGCTTACAGAGAAACCATCTCTAAAAATATGGAAGTAACATATACACACAAAAAACAAAGTGGTGGCGCGGGGCAATTTGCTGAAGTAAAGATAATTGTCGAGGGCTGTGAACCTGGAACTGGAAGAATTTTTGAAGATAAGATTAAAGGTGGTAACATTCCTAAGGAATACATACCTGGTGTAGAGAAAGGTATAGAAGGAGTAGCCGATACAGGTGTTATTGCTGGTTTCCCAATAATTGACTATAAAGTCACCCTTATAGATGGAAAATATCATGATGTAGACTCAAGCAGTCTTGCATTTGAAATAGCTGGACGAATGGCATTTAAGGATGCCTGTCAAAAAGCAAATCCAAAGTTATTAGAACCAATAATGAGAGTTGAAGTTGTTACTCCTGAAGAGTTTATGGGAGATGTAATAGGAGATTTAAGTAGTCGAAGAGGTCAGGTAAGTGGAAGTGAAGCGAGGGGCAACACAACGGCTATTAGTTCAATGGTGCCTCTGGCTAATATGTTTGGCTATGTAAATACTCTGCGATCTATGACGCAGGGAAGAGCTCAATATTCAATGTTTTTTGATCACTATGAGCAGGTACCACAAAATGTACAAGATGAGGTAAAGGCGAAGTTCGCTTAATTAAAATAATGGAAAATCAAAATATTAAAATCAGACTTAAAGCATTTGACCATGGGGTTCTGGATAAATCATCTGTTGAAATAGTTGATACAGCAAAGCGCACTGGAGCGATGGTTAAGGGGCCGATTCCACTTCCTACTAATAACGAAAAATTCACTGTTTTAAGATCACCTCATGTAAATAAAAAAAGCAGAGAACAATTTGAGATAAGAACGCATAAGCGATTAATAGAAATCGTTGATCCTACCCCTCAAACAGTAGATGCACTTATGAAATTGGATCTAGCATCGGGAGTTGATGTAGAAATTAAGTTATAGATATGAGAACAGGAATCATCGCAAAAAAAATAGGAATGAGTAACTTGTATACACAAAGTGGTACAAATATTCCTGTGACTGTCTTGCATATTGATCAATGTCAAATCGTTGAAAGAATTGACTCTACTGATACAAATGCTGACAGAGTTTTAGTTGGAGCGTGTAAATTAAAAAAGGCTAATAAGGCTCAGAAGGGATTTTTTGAAAAGAAAAAGAGTGAGGCTTTTAGGTATCTCAGAGAATTTTCAATAGATAAAGACACTGAATTAAAGTCGGGCGACCAATTGAATGCAAGTCATTTTCAGGAAGGCCAATTTATCGATGTGTCTGGTTTTACAAAGGGTAAGGGATTTGCTGGAGTGATGAAAAGACATAACTTTTCAGGCTTGAGAGCTTCTCATGGAGTTTCTGTATCACATAGAAGTGCTGGTTCAACAGGACAGTGTCAGGATCCCGGTAAGGTCTTTAAAGGAAAAAAAATGGCTGGACAGTATGGAGATGTTAATAAAACACTTCAAAATTTACAAGTAGTAAAAATTGATGAAGCAAAAAATATTATCTGTGTAAAGGGAGCTACTCCTGGTGCGCGAGGAACATGGCTAGTGGTTGAAGACTCAATTAAGAGAAATGACATTAAAGAAGTTGAAGGTACTTCTGTACAAGCAGAAAAATCAACTAAAAAGGATAAATAGGAATGCAAGTAGAGCTAAATAAAATGAATGGAAAGAGCACAGAGTCTATGGAGCTTAATGAAACCATCTTTAATTTAAAACCAGATTTTTCAGTTATAAGTTCTCTTGTAAGATGGAATGAGTCTAATAAAAAACCACTTCGCGCAAGGACCAAAAATCGTTCCGAAGTTGCAGGTACAACACAGAAATTGGGTAGGCAAAAAGGTGGTGGTGGCGCAAGACATGGTTCAAAGAAGGCAAATATTTTCAGAAGTGGTGGTATGGCACATAACCTAAGGGGTGTGAGATCATTAAAAAAACTTCCAAAACGCCTCAGAAACTTGGCTGTTAAGCATATATTATCTGAAAAAGTAAAATGTAATGATCTAATTTTAATCGATGAACTCAAGATCACTGAACCAAAAACTAAGATCTTAAAGAGATATTTGGACAAACAAAAGATTAACTCTGCACTGTTTTTAGAAGGGGATACGCCTAACCAAAATTTATCTCTTGCAGCAAGAAATCTAAAAGACATTAAGTACCTAAGTGTTAAATCTATGAATGCTCTTGATCTTTTAAGACATCAGAAATTGATCATAAGTAAAGATGCACTAGCTCAAATAGAAAAGAATTATATATAAAATGCCTAGTATTAAAGATTTTAAAATAATTATTAAGCCTATTATTACTGAGAAGTCTTCTTTAGGCGCAGAATTTAATCAAATTACGTTTCAAGTCAATAAAACTAGCAATAAGAAAGAAATAAAAACTGCTATAGAAAATATATTTAAAGTAAAAGTAAAAAAAGTGAACACTTCAATAGTAAAGGGTAAGCTAAAAGCATTTAGGGGCTCGCTTGGCAAACGCTCTGATTACAAGAAAGCTTTTGTAACTCTTGAAGAAGGTCAAACAATTGATTTGAATGCGGGAGTATAATAAAAAATGCCTTTAAAAAAATTCAGACCAAATACTCCAGGAACACGTGGGCTAACACTTGTTGATAAAAAAGGTTTATGGACGGGTAAGCCAATGAAGTCTCTAACAGCTGGCCTTTCAAAAAAAGGTGGAAGAAATAACACTGGCAGAATTACAATGAGACGGAAAGGTGGTGGACATAAAGCAAAATACAGAATTATTGATTTTAAAAGAAATAATACAGAAAGTGCAACTGTTGATAGAATTGAGTATGATCCAAATAGATCTTCTTACATTGCACTAATTACATACACTGACGGAACAAAAAGCTATATCTTGGCACCAAAGGATTTAAAAGCTGGTGATCAAATTATATCCGGTGAAAAAAAAGAAATCAGAATTGGCAATTGCATGCCCATGTCTGATATCCCAGTTGGAATAGATATACATAATATTGAGTTAAAAATTGGAAGTGGTGCGCAATTAGCTAGATCTGCTGGTTCTTCAACACAGATTGTTGGCAAGTCTGATGGATACGTAGCCATTAAGCTGCCCTCTGGTGAGCAAAGAAAAGTAAGAGAAGAATGCCGAGCTACAATTGGCGTTCTGTCAAATATTGATAAGAAAAACCAAAAATTAGGAAAAGCTGGAAGAAAAAGATGGTTAGGTGTTAGACCATCAGTAAGAGGTGTGGCTATGAATCCAATTGATCACCCTCATGGTGGAGGAGAAGGTAAAACATCAGGTGGTCGAGATCCTGTTACTCCATGGGGAAAACCTACTAAGGGAAAAAAGACAAGAAATAATAAAAGAACAGATAAATTTATTATCAAGAGAAAAACTGACAAAAAAGCAAGGATAGAGGTTTAGAAATGACGAGATCTGTTTGGAAGGGACCATTTGTTGATAGTCATCTACTAAAGAAAGTTAAGGCAGCAGGAGACGGTGGCAAAGGCGGTGTTATTAAAACGTGGTCAAGAAGATCTACTATATTGCCTGAGTTCGTGGGGGTTAACTTTGCTGTGCATAATGGTAAGAGGTTTATTCCAGTCAACGTGACTGAGGATATGGTAGGCCATAAACTAGGAGAGTTTTCGCCAACAAGAACTTTTAATAGTCATACCGGAGATAAAAAAACTAAATAATCATGAAGCACTTAATAAGAAAAGATAATGAAGCTTATGCCATTTTAAGAAATTTGAGGGTTAGTCCATCAAAAGCGAATATTGTTCTTGAAATGATTAGAGGAAAGAAGGCTTCTGAGGCAATTAACCTTCTAAAATTTTCATCTAGAGGTATTGCTAAAGATATTAGTAAGGTACTAAATAGCGCGGTAGCAAATGCTGAAAACAATCATCAGCTAGATATAGACATTTTACAGGTAACAGAAGCCTATTGTGGGAAGAGTATGGTTATGAAGCGATGGAGACCAAGAGCAAAAGGTAGACCAGGAAGAATAAACAAGCATCTAACCAATGTAACAATTAAAGTTGCGGAAGTACAAAATAAGAAATCGGAGAAAGAAGCATAGAATATGGGACAGAAAGTAAATCCTATTGGGCTTAGATTAATCCTTAATAAAAAATGGCAATCCAAATGGTATGCCAACAAGAAGGAATTTGGATCATTTTTACAAGAAGATCTTAAAATAAGATCCTATCTTGAAAAAAAACTAAAAAAATGTGCTGTAGCAAAAATACAGATAGAAAGACCAGCAAAGAAAGCTCAAGTAACTATTTATTCAGCTCGACCAGGATTAATCATTGGTAAAAAAGGTAGTGATATAGAAAAGCTGAAAAAGAAAATTTCAGAATTTACATCGGATGATGTTTCAATAAATTTAGTTGAGATCAGAAAACCAGAGGTAGAAGCTCAACTAATAGCCGATGCAATTGCAGAACAACTTGAGAGAAGGGTTTCATTTAGAAGAGCAATGAAAAGATCTGTTCAATCTGCAATGAGACTAGGGGCTGATGGCATAAGAGTAAATTGCGGAGGCCGTCTTGGTGGAACTGAAATCGCTAGAACAGAGTGGTATAGAGAGGGTAGAGTTCCATTGCACACATTTAGGGCAAATGTCGATTATGCAATAGCAACTGCGCAAACTACATATGGCGCATGTGGCATCAAAGTATGGATATATAAAGGAGACATAGACGATAATGCTCCTCACGAAATGGAAAATAATCCAAATAAACTAGGATAAGATATGTTACAGCCAAAAAAAACAAAATTCAGAAAAGCTCACAAAGGTAGAATTAAAGGCGTTGCAACTTCTGCAACAAGTTTGAACTATGGAACTTATGGGTTAAAGGCCTTAGAAGCTGAGAGGATTACAGCCAGACAAATAGAAGCAGCCAGGGTTGCAATGACGAGGTTTATGAAAAGAGCGGGACGTGTTTGGGTTCGAATATTTCCAGATGTTCCAGTATCAAAAAAGCCAACAGAAGTAAGAATGGGCAAAGGAAAAGGTTCACCAGAATTTTGGGCATGTCGGGTGAAGCCAGGAAAGATTTTATTTGAAGTTGACGGCGTCTCACAATCGATAGCAAAAGAAGCTTTTGGAAGAGCTTCCTCAAAGCTACCAATTAAGACCAAAGTAGTTGGACAACTCATAAAATAAAGGAAAAAGATGAAAGTAGAAGAAATAAGAAAAAAAACAAATGATCAGCTTAAAGCAGAGTTGAGCAACTTATATAAGGAGTCGTTTAATTTAAGATTCCAAAAGAGCTCAGGTCAGTTGGAAAATACTTCTCGTATATTTAAAGTTAGAAAGCTAATAGCAAGAATAAAAACTATAATGAATGAAAAATTAGGAAATTAATATGCCAAAAAAAATACTACAGGGAACAGTAATCAGTAATAAACAAGATAAGACAATTACTGTACTAGTTGAAAGAAAGTTTAAACATCCTTTTTTAAAGAAAGTTATTAGGCGCTCAAAAAAGTACAGTGCACACGATCCTGAAAATCAATTCAATACTGGTGATAAGGTAAAGATAATGGAGTCAAAACCAATTTCAAAACTTAAAAGATGGGTGGCTGTTAGTTAAATGATACAAGTTGAGTCAAGACTAAGTGTAGCAGATAATTCAGGGGCAAAAGAAGTTCTCTGTATAAAAGTATTAGGTGGATCTAAAAGAAGATTTGCATCAGTTGGCGATATAATAGTAGTAACAGTAAAAGATGCTATTCCTAAAGGAAAAGTAAAAAAAGGTACAGTCCATAAAGCTGTGATTGTAAGGACAAGAAAAGAATTAAAGAGAATTGATGGCAGTACAATAAAATTTGATTCAAATGCAGCGGTTCTTATTAATACTCAGGGCGAACCAGTGGGTACAAGAATATTTGGCCCAGTTTGCAGAGAACTGAGAATGAAGAAGCAAATGAAAATTATTTCTCTTGCTCCGGAGGTTTTATAATGTCTATGAGAATAAAAAAAGGCGACCAAGTAACTGTAAATACAGGCAAAGATAAAGGAAAAGAAGGCGAAGTAATTATGATATTAGGTGATAAAGCCGTCGTTAAGGGTGTTAATATGTCAAAAAAACACCAGAAGCAAGACCAAAAAAATGAAGGAGGCATCATTAATAAAGAAATGCCTATAACATTGTCAAACTTAATGTTGCTTGATAAGAAAACAAAAAAAGGAACACGAGTTGGCTATTCTTTTTTGAAAGACAATAAAAAAGTAAGAATAAATGTCAAAACAGGAGAACAACTTGATGGATAATTATACTCCAAGACTGAAAGAGCTTTATATCGAGTCAATAGTTCCTAAGTTAAAGGAAAAGCTTTCTAGGCAAAACAATCTTTCATTACCAAAATTGTCTAAAGTCTCTTTGAATATGGGATTGGGTGATGCTGTAAATGACAATAAAGTTATACAGTCAGCATCTGACCAACTTGCAGTTATTTCTGGACAACTACCATTGGTTACAAAAGCAAGGAAATCCATTGCTACATTTAAAATTAGAGATGGAATGCCGCTAGGAGTAAAAGTAACTCTCAGAGGTCATAGAATGTATGAATTTATTGATAGACTTGTGACTATTGCTTTACCAAGAATTAGAGATTTTAGAGGCTTAAATAAAAAAAGCTTCGATGGTCAAGGCAATTACTCTTTTGGTATTAAGGAATGCACAATATTCCCTGAAATTAATGTAGATAAAATTGATAAAACTCGCGGCTTAGATATTGCAATCTGCACAACGGCAAAGAATGATGATGAAGCATTACTTCTTTTAAAATTTTTAAATTTTCCAATAATAGATTAGGTAAAGGTATGGCAAAAAAAAGCTCTATAGAGAAAAATAAACGTAGAATTCAAATGTCGGAAAAAGATCTAAATAAAAGATCTCAATTAAAAGAACTTATTATGAATAAATCTACTCCGATTGATGAAAGATTTCAGGCCCAATTAAAGTTGTCCAAACTTCGAAGGAATGGAGCGAGAACAAGGGTTAGAAATAGATGTGAATTGACTGGAAGGCCTAGAGGTTATCATAAAAGAGTGAGATTATCTCGTATAGCTCTTAGAGACTTAGCTTCAAAGGGACAAATACCAGGAATGAATAAATCAAGTTGGTAGAAAGGAAAGAATATGTCACTACAAGATCCATTATCAGATTTATTTAGCAGAATAAGAAATGCACAAATGCGCAATAAGCCAATTGTTTCTTCTCCTGTCTCTAAGATGAGAGAAAGTATATTAGAGGTTTTAAAAAATGAGGGTTACATCAGAGGCTATGCACGCACTAAACACACATCAGGTAAAGAAGAGTTAGATATAGAATTGAAATATGATGATAGAGGTCCAGTGATTTCTGATATTACAAGAATTTCTAAACCAGGAAGAAGGGTCTATTCTGGCGCTGAGAGAATACCTTATGTACATAATGGTTTAGGCATATCTATCATTTCTACATCAAAAGGTGTTATGACTGATACCGATGCGCGAGAGCAAAAAGTTGGTGGTGAAATTATTTGTAAGGTCTTTTAATTATGTCAAGAGTTGGTTCAAAAGAAATAATGATACCCGATACTGTTAAAGTAAATATGCAGGATGGTATTTTCATGGCTGAGGGCCCAATGGGAAAACTTGAATCTCCTCTAAATGAAGATATTGAAATTAACATTGAAGAAAATATTATCAAAATGAAGCCCAAGAGTGAGAATAAATCTCTTTTGCCATTCTGGGGTTTACAGAGAAATATTGTAAACAATATTATAGTTGGCGTAAGTGAAGGATTTTCAAAAAAATTAGAAATGAATGGCGTAGGGTATAGAGCTACTCTTAAAGGCAAAGTACTTGAATTAATGCTCGGTTTTAGTCATCCAATTAATTATGACATTCCAGAAGATATTTCGGTATCTGTTGATAAGCAGAACAATATTGAAATAAAGGGTCCTAATAAACAATTAGTAGGGCAAACAGCTGCGGAAATCAGATCATTTAGAGGACCTGAGCCTTATAAAGGTAAGGGAATTAAGTATGCAGACGAGTATATTAATCGAAAAGAAGGTAAGAAAAAATAATGCCTATTTCAAGTAAACAAAAAAGATCCAATAGGATAAGATACAAACTTAAGAAGAACAATAAAGGTCTTCCAAGACTTTCTGTATTTAAATCTTCAAAATATCTCTATGTGCAAATAATTGATGATAATCAAGGCAAAACTCTTTGCAGTGCATCATCAGTAAAGTCAGCTAAACAGAAAAACGCATGTAATATTGAGAATGCAAAAATACTTGGAGCAGAAATTGCCAATGCCGCCAAAGAGAAGGGAATTACAAATATTTATCTTGATCGTGGACCAAATATTTATCATGGAATTATTAAAAATATTGCAGATGAAGCAAGATCAAACGGCTTAAGTTTTTAAGGAAAAATTATGAATAAAGAAAATAAAAATAGAGATAAAGATCAAAACGGTGTTGAAATAAAAGATAAGCTAGTTGCGATTAATAGAGTGACTAAGGTTGTAAAAGGTGGAAGGCGCTTTGGTTTTGCAGCATTAGTAGTTGCAGGAGATGAGTCAGGAAAAGTCGGGTTTGGCCATGGAAAAGCCAAAGAGGTTCCAGAAGCAATAAAGAAAGCCACTGACTCAGCAAAAAAGACACTTATTAAAGTGCCCCTAAGAGAGGGTAGAACACTGCATCATGACATAGTCGGCGCACACGGTTCATCAAAA
Source organism: uncultured Pelagibacteraceae bacterium (assembly GCA_902604225.1). GTDB lineage: Bacteria > Pseudomonadota > Alphaproteobacteria > Pelagibacterales > AG-422-B15 > CACNXQ01. Next base: position 75,033 of record CACKXV010000003.1, read on the forward strand.
GTAGTTATGAGATCTGCTCCATCTGGTACAGGAATAATTGCTGGTGGTTCAGTGAGAGCAGTATTTGAACTACTTGGAGTTCAAGATATAGTTGCAAAATCTGTTGGTAGCACTAATCCATACAATATTATAAGAGCTGCTGTTGACGGCTTAAAAAATCAAAAATCACCTAAAATAATAGCCGCAAGAAGAAGTAAAAAAGTTGGCAATATCACCTCAGCGAGAGAATCATCATGAGTAAGAAAATAAAAATTACTTTAACAAAAAGTACAATAGGCTCACAAAAAGATCAAATTGCAACGGTAAGAGGTTTAGGTTTAAGAAAATTAAATAGCCACGTTATACATGATTTCACCCCTGCAATTAGCGGAATGGTAAAAAAAGTTGAGCATTTAATTAAAACGGAAGAGCAATAAAATGAAATTAAATGAAGTAGTAAAACACAGTTCTTACAGATCAAAGAAAAGAGTAGGAAGAGGTATTGGATCAGGAAAAGGTAAGACGTCAGGAAGCGGACATAAAGGACAAAAAGCCAGATCAGGGGTGGCAATAAATGGTTTTGAAGGTGGCCAAATGCCACTTCATAGAAGACTTCCTAAGTTTGGCTTTAAAAACTTTGCAAAGAAAAATTATTATGAGTTGAACCTAAATTCAATTCAAAAACTAATAGATAAGAATTCCATTAAAGAAGATCAGTCGATCAATATTCTTCTTTTAAAAAAATTAGGAATAGTAAAAAATAAAGATAAAAGATTTCTTAAAATTCTTGGCACAGGTGAGTTAAAATCAAAAAATCCTATTGAGTGCGTGAAGGTTACAAAATCAGCTGAGGATAAAATTAAAAAACTTGGTATAGAATTAAAGATCAATCAAGGAAAATAGTTATAATGGCATCTGCTGCTGAAAAATTAGCATCTAACTTTAATTTTAGTGTATTTTCTAAAGCTACGGAACTTAAGCGAAGAATTTGGTTTACACTAGGTGCTTTGATTATTTATAGATTTGGTACCTACATTCCACTTCCTGGGATCGATATAGAACAACTGAAATTACTTGTTGAAACCAACCAAAGTGGAATTCTTGGAATGTTTGATGTTTTTGCTGGTGGCGCAATAAGCCGTATGGCTATATTTGCATTAGGTATAATGCCCTATATATCTTCCTCAATTATTATGCAGCTAATGACGAGCGTATCGCCGCATTTAGCAAATCTTAAAAAAGAAGGCGAACCTGGAAGACGTAAAATTACTCAATATACAAGATATGGAACAGTCATATTAGCACTTCTTCAAGGGTATGGCATCTCAGTAGGTCTTGAATCAGCTGGAAAAGTAGTAACTGATCCAGGGTTATTTTTTAGATTATCAACTACGATAACCTTAACAGGTGGAACAGTATTTTTAATGTGGCTTGGTGAGCAGATTACAAGTCGTGGCATAGGAAATGGTATTTCCTTAATTATATTTTCAGGAATTGTTGCTGAAATTCCAAGCGCTCTTATTAATACCATGACCTTGGGTAGGCAGGGTACTATTTCGACAATTACACTACTACTTCTATTAATTATGATTATTGCAATCGTAGTTTTCATTGTTTTTATGGAAAGAGCTCAAAGAAGGTTGATAGTTCAATACCCAAAAAGACAAATGGGTAATAAAATGTTTGCTGGTGATAGTTCTCATTTACCCTTAAAACTTAATACTGCTGGAGTAATACCTGCAATTTTTGCATCTTCAATACTATTGCTTCCAATAACCATTGCAAATTTTAATGTATCAGCTGAGCCTGGACTTTTAAATGATATTGCGGCACTTCTAGGCAGAGGCCAACCCGCTTATATGTTACTATATGCTTCAGCAATAATCTTTTTTGCTTTTTTCTATACTTCAATTGTTTTTAATCCTTCTGAAACGGCAGATAACCTAAAGAGACAAGGTGGATTTATTCCTGGAATACGTCCAGGAGAAAAAACAGCAGAGTATATTGACTTTGTGCTTTCTAGAATCACAACCATAGGCGCAATGTACCTAGCTTTTGTTTGTATATTACCAGAAATATTAATATCTCAGTACTCAATTCCTTTTTATCTTGGAGGTACATCTCTACTTATTGTTGTAGTCGTTGGCATGGACACAGTGGGACAAATACAAAGTCACTTGTTTGCCTATCAATATGAATCTCTCATCAAAAAATCACGACTGAGAGGATCACGGAGATGAACATAGTTTTGTTTGGACCTCCGGGTGCCGGCAAAGGAACTCAAGCAAAGTTGATATGTGAAAAATATTTCCTTAATCATCTATCAACAGGTGATCTATTAAGAAAAGAAAGCAGTAAAGAAACAAGTTTAGGTATGCAAATAAAAAAAACAATAAATGATGGTAAATTAGTATCGAATGAAACGACCATTGAATTGATAAAGCAATTTATAAATGAAAATAAAAATAATAAAAAAGGATTCTTGTTTGACGGCTTCCCAAGAAATAAAAAACAGGCTGAGCTACTTGACCATTTAATGGAAAGCATTAATGAAAAAATACTCTGTGTGATTTTGCTTAATGTTAACGAAGATGTATTAAAGGAAAGAATTATGAATAGGAGTGCAACAGAAGGTCGTTCTGATGATAACTTGGAAACATTATCTAAGAGACTTCATACCTACTCTTCTGAAACAGAGCCTTTAATTGAATACTATTCTTCCCAGAATCTTGTCAGAAAAGTTCATGGGACAGGAGAAATAAGTGATATAAATCAAGGGATTAGTTCTTATATAGAGGCCTCTTTAAATGCTTGACCAATTGATCAATAATCATATAATCCCGCATTCTCTCAATAACTCTTTTTTTAGGTTCTAATCATGGCAAGGATTGCTGGTATAAACATTCCAACGCAAAAGAAACTAAAAATAGCACTCACTTATGTATACGGTATTGGCAATAAGGTATCTAATGATATTTGTTTAAAAGCTAACGTTGACTCAAATGCAAGAGTTCAAGATTTATCTGAGTCAGAAATTAAAAATATATCAGATGTCATATCTTCCTCTTTTTTAGTTGAAGGTGATTTAAGAAGAGAAGTTTCAAGTAATATTAAAAGATTAAAAGACCTAGGCACTTATAGAGGCGTGAGGCACAGAAGAAATTTACCTTGTAGAGGTCAAAGAACCCACACAAACGCTCGAACAAAAAAAGGTAAAGCAATAGCAATTGCGGGTAAGAAGAAAGTTACTAAATAATTATGGCTGAAGCTAAGACAACTAAAAAAAAGAAACAAAGAAAAAGTATTATTTCAGGGCTTGCCTATATAAACGCGACCTTCAATAATACAATGATTACCATTACAGATGAGCAGGGCAATAGCATTGCTTGGTCATCTGCAGGAGTTAAGGGATTTAAGGGATCTAGAAAATCAACTCCATACGCAGCTCAAATTGCTGCGGAAGATGCTGGGACGAAGGCTAAAGAATTTGGCTTAAAGAATTTACAGGTATTCGTTAAAGGTCCTGGTGGAGGCCGTGAATCTGCTCTTCGTGCACTTCAAGCTATTGGTTTTTATATAACGTCAATAAAAGATACCACGCCTATTCCACATAATGGATGCAGGCCACCGAAGAAGAGAAGAGTTTAGTTTTTTATAAGAGGAATAACCATGAGTATAATAAACAATTGGCAAACATTAATTAAGCCATCTAAATTGAAATTAACAAACGATGCAAACTCGCAGTACAAAGCAACTTTAGTGGCAGAGCCTCTAGAAAGAGGCTTTGGATTAACTTTAGGTAATGCTTTAAGAAGAGTCCTTTTATCTTCTTTGCAAGGTACCGCAGTTACGGCTATTAAAATAGATAATGTCCTTCATGAATTTTCATCTATTGACGGTGTTCGTGAAGATGTAACTGATATTGTTTTGAATATTAAATCTTTATCTTTAAATATGCATTCAGAGGGTGTCAGAAAGATGAATCTGAATGTTACAGGTCCAGGCGAAATCACTGCAGGAATGATTAATACACCTTCAGAGATTGATATTATAAACCCGGAGTTAGTAATATGTAACCTAGACGATAATACAGAATTTAATATGGAATTGACTGTAGCCAAAGGAAAAGGCTATGTTGCAGCTGAGCATAATAAACCTGAAGACTCTGCCATAGGATTAATACCGATTGACTCAATATTTAGCCCAGTTAAGCAAGTTTCATATAGCATTGAAAATACTCGAGAAGGAAAAGTTTTGGATTATGATAAATTAATATTAACTATAGAAACAAATGGCTCAGTGACACCTGATGACTCTATAGCTTTTGCTGCACGGATTATTCAGGATCAGCTTCAGTCTTTTATTAATTTTGAAGAGCCAGAAGAAATACAAGAAGAACCAGATACTTTAGAGCCTCAATTTAATAAAAATTTACTAAGAAAAGTTGAAGAGCTTGAGTTATCTGTGAGGTCTATGAATTGTCTTCGCAATGACAATATAATCTATATAGGTGATCTTGTTCAAAAAAGCGAAATTGAAATGTTGAGAACGCCAAACTTTGGCAGAAAGTCACTTAACGAAATCAAAGAAGTTTTAGGAACTATGTCTCTTTACCTTGGTATGGAAGTTCCAAATTGGCCACCTGAAAATATTGAGGAACTTGCAAGAAAGATTGAGGACCCATATAACTAATCATGAGACACGGCATAGCAAAAAGAAAACTCAATAAAACATCTACACATAGGTTAGCTATGTTGGAGAATATGGCTGTTTCATTGATCAAGCATGAGACAATCAAAACTACTTTGCCAAAGGCTAAAGAATTAAGGCCCTTTGTCGAAAAGATCATCACACTTGGAAAGAAAAATAAACAATCATCAAGAACGAATGCATTTGCATCTCTCAGAGATAAAGAAGCAGTAACAAAGGTGTTTGGTGATCTCTCAGAGAGGTTTAAGGACAGAAATGGCGGTTACTGCAGGATTGTAAAAGCTGGTTACAGAACTGGAGATAATGCTCCTATGGCATTCATTCAGATTTTGGAACAAGGTAAGTAATTTTTTTATTTCAATCATTTCCCTTTCATTCATAAAATGTTGTGAGCCCGAAAAAATTAATCATAATTGATAAAGATTCGGCTGGAATAAGGTTAGATAAATTTTTAAAGGAACAACTAGCAGTTCCATTTTCATTGATACAAAGAGAAATCAGAAAAAAAAATATCAAAGTAAATAAAAAAAAATCAATCAGTAACTATAGGTTAGTCGAGGGCGATCAAATCATAATATTTAAGAAGTATACAACTGATTTTGATAAGAATATAGCTACTACAGTTCCAGAAAATCTAAAATCTAAAATTAAGAAATCTATAGTTTTTAGAAATAAAAACTTTGTTGTTATAAATAAGTGGAGCGGCATAGCCTGTCAAAGAGGTTCAAAAATTAATATTTCGATAGATGATTTAATTAAATTTCTTGCATCTGAAAAAGATACACCAAAATTAGTGCATCGATTAGATAAAGATACTTCTGGATTGTTAATTGTTGCTTTAAATCTAAATGCGGCAAGATTTTTTCACAAATTACTATTAAGTAAAAAGATTACAAAAACATATTTTGCAATTGTAAAGAATAAACCGAAGAAGAATAAAGGTATATTTAATGACAGATTGAGTAATACGGGAAAAACTTTGGATGCAAGTACTAAGTATGAAGTTATAAAAGTACTTAAAAATAAGCTTTATTTTCTAAAGCTCCAACCATCGTCAGGAAGGAAACATCAAATTCGCCTGCATTGCTATTTAAATAAATCTCCAATACTTGGGGATCAAAAATATTATCAGTATAATAAAGATTCTAATCTGAAAAATTTGTTTTTACATGCAGGTCAATTAAACTTTATTGATCAGGATAACCAAAAAGTAAATATCAATGTAAAATTACCTTCTCACTTTGAAGAATACTTATAAATTGATAATTAAGATATATGATATATTATAGAAGTTCATGACAGATATAATCAAAGAATTAGAAAAAAAAAGAGAACAAGCTAAACTTGGAGGTGGTAAAAAGCGTGTAGATGCTCAGCACGCTAGAGGAAAGTTAACTGCTAGAGAGAGAATAGATATTATCATAGATGATGACTCTTTTGAAGAATATGACATGTATGTAGAGCACCGAACAAATGATTTTGGAATGGAAAAGCAAAAATATGCGGGTGATGGTGTTGTTACAGGCAGTGGAAGAATAAACGGCAAACTTGTTTATATATTTAGTCAAGATTTTACAGTATTTGGAGGATCCCTGTCAGAAGCTCATGCAGAAAAAATATGTAAAGTTATGGATATGGCAATGAAAGTTGGCGCTCCAATTATAGGAATTAATGACTCAGGTGGAGCACGAATACAGGAAGGTGTAGCATCACTTGCTGGCTATGCAGAGGTTTTTAAAAGAAATGTTCTTGCATCAGGAGTTGTTCCTCAAATATCTGTAATTATGGGGCCATGCGCGGGTGGCGCAGTTTATTCTCCCGCTATGACAGATTTCATATTTATGGTCAAGAATACTTCTTTTATGTTTGTTACAGGACCGGATGTAGTTAAAACAGTCACTCAGGAAAATGTAACTCAAGAAGAGCTTGGAGGAGCTAAAACTCATACATCAAAATCATCAGTTGCTGATGGGGCTTTTAATAATGATATTGAAACTCTTCACGA